>NZ_JBSHJY010000003.1:0-175344 GCF_053619715.1 Agromyces sp. NPDC055520
GCCTCGGCGGCTCGCTCCACCCACTTCGGCACCTCGCCGTAGCGCTGGAACGAGACGAGGCGCCCCGCAGCGCTGTCGTCGATGAGCTGGGCGAGCCGACGTTCGCGGGTCGCCTCCTGCTTCGCGGTGAGCACCCAGTGGGTGACCTGGCGACGGTAGGTGGGCGTCGCGGCCTGCCAGAACGCGGTCGCCGCGGGGCTGGCGGCGAGCCGCGCCGCCGCCTCGGCCGGCAGCTCCCGATCGGGGTTCTCGTGCGAGTAGACGCCCGAGCGATCGTCGCGCCGACGTTCGAAGGCGGCGATGCCGGCC
Organism: Agromyces sp. NPDC055520; assembly: GCF_053619715.1. Taxonomy (NCBI): domain Bacteria; kingdom Bacillati; phylum Actinomycetota; class Actinomycetes; order Micrococcales; family Microbacteriaceae; genus Agromyces; species Agromyces sp. NPDC055520. The sequence goes on from NZ_JBSHJY010000003.1 coordinate 310, forward strand.
GGGTGCATCCGCCCCGCGGCGGTGAGCTGCTCGACGAGGGCGATGTTGACGCTCGACCAGGTGCTCGCGGCCTTGCGCGGGCTCCAGCGCTGGCGCCGGGCGTCGTCGTCGATGCGCTGCGAGACCGAGTCGATCCAGCCGAAGCACAGGGCCTCGGGCACCGCCTGCTCCCACGTCAGCCCGCGATCGGGCACGTGCTTCTTGTAGAGGCCCATCCACAGTTCGGGCGCCGTTTCGTGGTTGGCTTCGAGCCACGCGCGGAACTCCTCGGGCGAGGCGAAGAAGCGCGCCGGGCGCTCGGGGGTGCCGCCGGGCGTGCCGATCTCGGTCGTCATGCCGAGAGTCTGCCAGCACCCACCCACGCACCAGCCGATACGACGCGCGTGCGGCCTGATGCGCCCGACCGCGCCCCGGACTAGTTTGGAGGCGTGCCAGCACTTGCGATCGACGCACGTGCCGCTCACGCCGCCGGCGTCGAGCGCCTGCTCGCGAGCTACCGCGCGGTGCCGCCCGGCGTTTCGGTGCGGCTCGCGAAGCGCACCTCGAACCTCTTCAGATCGAGGGCGGCGACGGATGCCCCGGGGCTCGACACCTCGGGCCTGACGCACGTCATCTCGGTCGACGTCGAGGCGCGCACCGCCGACGTGGCCGGCATGTGCACCTATGAAGACCTGGTCGCGGCGACGCTGCCGTTCGGGCTCGCGCCGCTCGTGGTGCCGCAACTGAAGACCATCACCCTCGGCGGCGCGGTCACGGGACTCGGCATCGAGTCGACCTCGTTCCGCAACGGGCTGCCGCACGAGTCGGTGCTCGAGATGGACATCCTCACCGGTGCCGGGGAGGTGCTCACGGCCTCTCGCGACGAGACGAGCGAGCACGCCGAGCTCTTCCGCGCGTTCCCGAACTCGTACGGCACGCTCGGCTACGCGGTGCGCCTGCGCATCGAGCTCGAGCCCGTGCTGCCGTTCGTCGAGCTCACGCACGTGCGGTTCCACGCGGTCGACGAGCTCGTCGCCGCGATGGAGGGCATCGTCGACACCGGTCGGTACGACGGGCAGCACGTCGACTTCCTCGACGGCGTGGTCTTCGGCGCCGAGGAGGCCTACCTCTGCATCGGCAGCGACACCGCGGCATCCGGCCCCGTCAGAGACTACACCGGCCGACGCATCTTCTACCGTTCGCTGCAGCACGACATCGGCGCAGCGCACGACCGACTCACGACGCACGACTATCTGTGGCGGTGGGACACCGACTGGTTCTGGTGCTCGGCGGCGTTCGGCGCGCAGCATCCACTCGTTCGCCGGCTCTGGCCGCGCCGCTACCGGCGCAGCAAGTCGTACGCGAGGCTGATGCGGCTCGAACGGCGCTACGACCTCGGCAACCGCATCGAGCATCTCAAGGGGCTGCCGTCACGCGAACGCGTGATCCAAGACGTCGAGGTGCCGATCGAGCGGTGCGCCGAGTTCGTCGACTGGTTCCTCGAGAACGTGCCCATCACGCCGATCTGGCTGTGCCCGCTGCGACTGCGGGGCGACGACGCCTGGCCGCTCTACCCGCTCGAGCCGCACCGCAGCTACGTCAACGTCGGCTTCTGGTCGACCGTGCCGGTCGGAGCGAGCGGGCGCGACGAGGGAGAGGCGAATCGTCGCATCGAGCGCGAGGTCAGCGCGCTCGACGGCCACAAGTCGCTCTACTCCGATGCGTTCTACGACCGCGCCGAGTTCGACGCGCTCTACGGCGGCGACGCCTACCGAGCCGCGAAGGTGCGCTACGACCCCGATTCCCGACTCCTCGACCTCTACGCGAAGGCGGTGCAACGACGATGACCACGACCAAGGGCAGGGCCGACGTTCACGAGAACACGAACGAGGTGGATGCCTCGGGCAAGCTGTCGCTCGCCGAGATCCTCGAGATCTTCGCCGGCGGTCGCCTGCCGTTGCATTTCACCGCGTACGACGGAAGTTCGGCCGGGCCGCCCGATGCGACGCTCGGCATCGAGCTGAAGAGCCCGCGGGGCACGAACTACCTCGCAACCGGGCGCGGCGATCTCGGTCTCGCCCGGGCCTACATCGCCGGCGACCTCGACATCCACGGCGTGCACCCCGGTGACCCCTACGAACTGCTGAAGGCGCTCGCCGACGAACTCGTGTTCAGGCTGCCGCCGCCGCGCACGATGGCCCGAGTCATCCGCTCTATCGGCCTCGAGCCGCTGCGCCCGATCGCGCCGCCCCCGCAAGAGGCGCCGCCGCGCTGGCGCCGTGTGGCCGAGGGGCTGCGGCACTCCAAGAGCCGCGACGCCGAGGCGATCCACCACCACTACGACGTCTCGAACACCTTCTACGAGTGGGTGCTCGGGCCCTCGATGACCTACACCTGCGCGTGCTACCCCGATGCCGACGCCTCGCTCGACGAGGCGCAGGAGAACAAGTACCGGCTGGTGTTCGAGAAGCTGCGGCTCGCGCCCGGCGACCGTCTGCTCGACGTCGGCTGCGGGTGGGGCGGCATGGTGCGCTACGCCGCGCGGCGCGGAGTCAGGGCGCTCGGCGTGACGCTGTCGGCCGAGCAGACCGCGTGGGCGCAGCGGGCGATCGAGGCCGAGGGGCTCGCGGAGCTCGCCGAGGTGCGCTTCGGCGACTACCGCGACATCACCGAGTCGGACTTCGACGCCGTCTCGTCGATCGGGCTGCTCGAACACATCGGGGTTCGCAACTACGCGTCGTACTTCTCCTTCCTGCAGTCGCGACTGCGCACGGGCGGGCTGCTCTTGAATCACTGCATCACGCGCCCCGACAACCGCTCGGAGCCCGCGGCGAAGGGGTTCATCGACCGCTACGTCTTCCCCGACGGCGAACTCACCGGCTCGGGCCGCATCATCACCGAGGCGCAGGACGCGGGGCTCGAGGTCGTGCACGAAGAGAACCTGCGACTCCACTACGCGCTGACGCTGCGCGATTGGTGTGCGAACCTCGTCGCGCACTGGGATGAGGCGGTCGCCGAGGTCGGGCTGCCGACGGCGAAGGTGTGGGGCCTGTACATGGCAGGGTCGCGGCTCGCCTTCGAGACCGGCGGCATCCAGTTGCACCAGGTGCTCGCGGTGCGGCCCGATGAGCGCGGCGGCACCGGCGGGCTGCCGATGCGACCGTGGTGGACGCCCTGAGCCGAGCGGCCACGTCCGTGTCGCGTTCGCACTCGTGCCCGGCCGATGAACACCGGCCGGGCACGAGTGGTTCAACGCGAACGGGTCAGGGAGCGACCGCGATCGCGAAGATGTGCATCGAGCCGTTCGTCGGCAGCACGACGAAGTCGACCGTCTTGCCCGCCGTCAGCGGCACCGAGTGCGCGAACATGCGGTACTGGTAGGCGGCATCGCCGTATCCGTTCGGCCGGTTCCGGCCGTTCGTCGAGATGGCGAGCTTCGCGCCGTACGCATTCTCGTCGTGGAACGACCAGTTCGGGAATCCGATGGCGCCCGAGCTCGTCGTGCCGTCGGTGTAGAACACGGTCGCCGTGCCGGTCGCACTCGTGCTGGAACCGGAGCCGAGGAAGACGAGACGCTGACCCTGCTCGCCGATGCGGAGCGCCTGCCCTGCGGCGGTGACGTTGTCGGCCGTACCCGGCTGCGAGGCGGGCATCTGCAGCGTTGCCCCGAGGGCCTCGATCGACGCGCCCGGGCCGGCCCCGACCGCCGCGAGCTGCTCCGCCGAGAAGGTGTTGCCCTCGCTGTCGAAGTTTCCCGCGGTGGGCTGCGACACGGTCGTGATGCCGACGTTGTTGAACAGCGCGGCGAGCGAATCGGTCGGCGGTGTGGTCGGCATCGCACGAACGCCGGTCGCGCTGCCCGCTCCGTCGCCGCCCTTGTAGCTGACGGTCGCCGTGAAGACGCGAAGGGCGAAGCCGGGGCGCTTCTCGGGGATGCGCACCTGGAAGGTCGCGGTCCGGTCGTCGCCGGGTTTGATCGCATCGAGCTTCTGGCCCGACGGCACGACCTGCCAGCCGATCGGCCCGGCGAACGAGACGGCGACCGAGCCCATCTTCGCGTCCGAGTCGTTCGAGACCGTGACCTCGACCTCGGCGATCGCGGGGCCGTCGAGGCCGATCTCGGGGATGGCGACGGTGATCTCGGGTGCCGGCTCGGCCGCTTCGGATGCCTCCGGCGCGGCGTCGGGCGCCGTCGACGACTCCGCTGCGGGCGCCTCGGTCTCGGTCGTGCCGGTCTCGGGCGCGTCGCCCTCGGGCGACTCGGGTGCCGCGGCATCCGTCGCCGGTGCTTCGGTCTCGGCGGCCTCGGTGGCGGCAGGCGACTGCGACGCGGCAGGTGCCTCCTCGGCGAATGCGCCGTATGTGGCCGCGGTCGACCAGGTGGACGCGGCGAGCACGAACACACCGGCGATCGCGACCCGGCGAATGAACTTCATGGACATGGTCTTCCTCTCTCAGTGTGTTCGATCAGACGACGGCGGGCATGGCGGATCGCACGGAGTCGAGCCCGAGCCGCAGCTTCTTCCACTCGCCGCGGGTGAAGTCGGGCACCTCGACGGGCTTGCCGCCCTTCGCGAGCGACGCGACGCTGAGCGGCACCGGCGCGCACCAGGCGGCGGAGTCGTAGACATCGATGTCGGGCACGAGGCCGGCCCGCATCTGCTGCACGATGCGCCACTGCAGGATGTAGTCCATTCCGCCGTGGCCGCCCCCGGCGGCCGGCCCCTCGAGGTCCTTCCAGAGCCAGTGGTCGAACTCGGTGCGCATCGCGCTCGCACCGCGCCAGGTGTCGCCGCCGTGGTACGGCTCCGCGTAGATGCGGGCGCCCGTCGAGTCGCCGCCGACGTAGTCCTCGAAGATGCCGCGGCTGCCCTCGAGCGTGTTGATGCGGCTGTACGGGCGGGGCTGGCTGACGTTGTGCTCGGCGCGGATCGTGCGTCCGTTGGCCGTTGTGATCATGCAGGTGACGAGGTCGCCGTTGATGTACTCCTCGTTCCACGAGCGGTGGTCGCGCGGCACGAAGCGCTCACGGTAGTCGGCGAGGCCGCGCGGCGCGGTCGCGGTCGCGGTCAACATGTCGAGGCGGTCGCCGCGGTTGATGTCCATCGCTGCCGCGATGGGGGCGAGGCCGTGCATGGGGTAGAAGCTCGCGGTGCTGCGCGTGTGCCAGAGGCGGCGCCAGTCGTCGGTGTAGTAGCCGTCGGCGAACAGCAGCGAGCGCAAGTCGTGCAGGTAGCCGCCGTGGCCGCTCGTCACGTCGCCGAAGACGCCCTCGTGGGCCATCTTCAGCATCGCGAGTTCGTTGCGGCCGTACGAGCAGTTCTCGGCGAGGAACAGGTGCTTGCGCGTGCGCTCCGAGGTGTCGACGAGGTCCCAGAGCTCGTCGAGCTCGGTCGCGATCGGCAGCTCGATCGCCGCGTGCGCTCCCGCGAGCATGGCGGCTCTGCCCTGCACGTGGTGGAACTCCCACGGCGTCGCGATGTACACGAGGTCGAGCTCTTCGGTGTCGAGCATCTTCTGGAAGGACTCGTCGCTGCCGCCGTACTCGCGCGGGCGCGCCTTGCCCTTGCCGACGACCCGGTCGGCCGCTCTCGTGGCACGGTCGGCCCGGATGTCGCACACCGCAGTGACGGCGGTGCCCGGCACATCGACCCAGCCGTCGAGCATGCCCATGCCGCGGTTGCCGAGGCCGATGAGGCCGATCTTGACGACGTCGACGGCGTCGAACGGCTGGTCGGCCATCGACGTGGCGCCGCCCTTGCGGGCGGGGAAGCTCGCCGCATTGGCGACGGATGGAACGACGGCGGTGACGGCGACGCCGGCGAGGATTCCGCCGAGGAGGTTCCGCCGGCTGAAGCCGAATGCCCCCGAGTCCCGATCAGCGGTGATCGGCCCCTCGGTAGGGCGAGGGATGGTGAGAAAACGCGTCATGACACTCTCCAAGTTCGGTCAGGGAATGCTCGGTACCCATACCTTGGTGTGTGTGATCGTTTAGTGTCAAGAGTTGATTAGAGATTGCTGGTTTCAATCATGATTGATCACGTTGTTTGCTCGTTGATGGGAGGATGCCTCGGCTTCCGTCGAGCGGATGCGACGTGACGTCGCGCGGAAACCGTGATTGATCTGGGGGAGATCGGTCGAAACCGGTTCCGGTCATCGAGGCGCCGCCGTGAGCGGATGCTGCTCGATCCTGCGTGGGCCGACGTGCAGTGCCGGCCCCGGTCAGGCGCGTCAGGCGCGCGCGGCGTCGGCGCGTGCCCCGGTCAGGCACGCCTCGAGCGCGACCCACGCGAGCATCGCGCACTTGACCCGCATCACGTACTTCGAGACGCCGTGGAAGGCGATCGCGTCGCCGAGCAGCTCTTCGTCGGCCTCGCCCGCGCCCTGCGATCGCATCATCGTGCGGAACCCGTCGATGAGTTCGCGCACCCGGTCGAGGTCGGCGCCCGCCGCGAGCTCGGTGAGGGCCGAGGCCGAGGCCATCGAGATGCTGCAGCCGTCGCCCTCCCAGCCGATCGCCTCGAGCACGGTTCCGGATGCATCGAGGCGGATGCCCATCGTGATCTCGTCGCCGCACGTGGGGTTCAGTTCGTGGTGGGTCGCGTGAGGCTCGGCGAGTGCGCCGTCGCCGAGGCGGCGACGCGAGTGGTCGAGGATGAGCTCTTGATAGAGACCCGACAGGTCGCTCATGCGCCGACCCCGAAGAAGCCGCGCACCTCGGCGAGGGCCGCGGCGAAGCGGCGCACCTCGTCGGGAGTCGTGTAGACGTAAGCGCTCGCGCGAGTCGTGGCGCGCAGGCCGAGTCGCCGGTGCAGCGGCTGGGCGCAGTGGTGGCCGACTCGCACGGCGATGCCCCGCGAGTCGAGGAACTGGCCGACGTCGTGCGCGTGCACACCGGGCACGTCGACGCTCGCGAGGGCGGCGCGCGGGCTGCCGGGCGGCGGGCCGACGAGGCGCACGCCCGCGACCCGGGAGACCTCGTCGACGAGCAACTCGGCGAGCGCCGTCTCGTGCGCGTGCACGTTGTGCATGCCGAGCCCGTCGAGGTAGCGCACGGCCTCGGCGAGGGCGACGGCCTGCGAGACGGGTTGCGTGCCCGCCTCGAAGCGCTGCGGAGCGGGCAGGAACGACGCCGACTCCATCGTCACCGTCGTGATCGTCGAGCCGCCGGTGCGAGCGGGCGGCAGTGCGTCGAGCAGCTGCTCGCGGCCGTAGAGCACGCCGATGCCGGTCGGGCCGAGCATCTTGTGCGCCGAGAACGCGGCGAAGTCGACGCCGAGCTCGGCGAAGTCGACGGACCGGTGCGGCACCGACTGGCACGCGTCGAGCACGACGAGCGCGCCGTGACGGTGGGCGAGCTCGACGACCTCGGCGACGGGGGCGAGGTGGCCGGTCACGTTCGAGACGTGCGCGAACGCGACGAGTCGCGTGCGCGCTCCGATGACGGATGCCGCGTGGTCGATCGACCACGTGCCGTCATCGTCGACCGGAATCCAGCGGAGCGTCGCGCCGGTCTTGGCCGCGAGTCGCTGCCACGGGATGAGGTTCGCGTGGTGCTCGGCCTCGGTGACGACGATCTCGTCGTCTGGGCCGAGCCGGAAGATCTCGGATTCCGGCCCGCCGAGGCCGGCCGCGACATCCGCCATGCCGAGCGCGACCATGTTGATCGCGTCGGTCGCATTCGAGGCCCAGACGATCTCGCGACCACCGGCGCCGACGAAGGCGGCGACCGTCTCGCGGGCCGACTCGAACGCGGTCGTCGAGGTGCCGACGAGCGTCGACGCGCCCCGGTGCACGGCGGCGTTCGAGTGCTCGAGGTAGTCGCGCTCGGCGTCGAACACCGCGAGCGGCCGCTGGGCGGTCGCACCGGAGTCGAGGTAGGCGAGCGGATGCCCGTTGAGCTCTTGCCGCAAGTACGGGAAGTCGGCCCGGATGCTCGCGAGGTCGAGCTGCTCGGTCGTCGTCGGGTTGAGGGTCACGTGTTCTCCTGCACCTGATCGGACGCGTCGGACGGCGGCCGGCGGTGCCCTTCGATTCTCTCGCACTTCGCTGGGAGCCGGCCGCCTGAGCGTGTATCGCACGCGGCGAACCCGCATCGGGATACCGTGGCGGTATGCCCCCGAGCGTGAGTGAGCGCGGTGACCGCGACGACGAGGTCGACCTGTTGATCGATGCCTGGTCGCGTCGCCTGCCCGAGGTCGACCTGACGCCGCTCGACGTGCTGTCGCGCCTGCGCCGGGTGGCGAACCGGCTCGGCCGGCTGCGGGCGAGCGCCTTCAGCGGCGCCGGGCTCGCGGTCTGGGAGTTCGATGTGCTCGCGGCACTCCGCCGCGCGGAGCCGCCTCACGAGTTCAGCCCCGCGCAGCTCATCGAGGCGACCATGATCGGCAGCGCCGCCATGACGAATCGGCTCGACAACCTCACACGGCGCGGCCTCGTCGAGCGCCGCCCGAACCCGCGCGACGGACGCAGCGTGCTCGTGCGCCTCACCGAAGAGGGGGCGACGCGCGTCGATGAAGCGATGCGACGGCTCGCTGAGCGCGAGGCCGAGGAACTCCGGGGTCTCAGCCGCGAGGAGCAGGCGACGCTCGCTGCGCTGCTGCGGCGACTCGGTCAGGACTCGGAGTAGCGGTCGAGCACGCGCCCGTCGGCTACCGCCCGTCGGCTACCGCCCGTCGGCTACCGCCCGTCGAACCAGCGCAGCACCCGCAGTGCGCGCAGCGTGTTCCACCGGCTCGGCTCGCCCTCGGGCGCGTCGACGGCGAAGTACACCTCGCCGTGCCAGGGAGCGGCCGCGGGCCAGCGGCCGTCGGCGCCGCGTTGCGAGACCAGGAGGTCGACCGCGTCGGCGACCCGCGCGTCAGCCCGCTCGTGGGCGATGCGGAAGTAGTCGAGCGAACGCAGCACGTCGTAGACCCAATAGGGCGGAAACCTGAACTCGGCGTAGCGGGGGAGCACGATCTCGCCCGTCGTGCGCCGGCGGAACAGACTTCGCTCGAGCAGGTACTCCTCGCCACGACGGCGGGATGCCGCGATCTCGGGCGGCGCGTCGGGCACCGCCTGCTCGTAGGCCAGCAGACCCTCGAGCACGCAGAGCGTCGAGTCGAAGGAGGATCTCCGGGACTCCTCGATCGGGTCGCAGTTCCAGCCGCCGTCGTCGAGCTGCTCCTGCAGCAGTCGCTCGATGATGCGGTCGCTACCGGCGCCGAGCTCGTCGAAGTATGCGGCGAGCGCCAGCACTCCGCCGTTCACGCACTCCTCGACCTCGCCGTGGAAGTAGGGCAGGTCGCCCCACTCGCGCCAGAGCACGCGGTCGCGAACCCGGGCGATCGCCGACCGGGTCTGCGGGGCATCCGGTTCGATGCCGAGCCGTCGCAGCAGGTGGAGCGTCCACGTGACGCTCGTGCGCTCGCCGTGCATGCCGTACTCGTCGCCGCCCCAGTACCCGTCGTCGGGTTGCAGGGCGAGCAACCGTGCGCCCCAGCCCTCCGTCGCGACGCGGGCCCGCTCGCGGGCGGCCTCGGCGGGCGGCGCGTCGAGCAGATCGTTCATCACCTGCCAGCGGATCGCCGGATCCGAGTCGAGCAGCCACTCCGTGACATCCATGCGCCCATGTTCGCCGACATCGCGCCGGACGGCCAGTGGCGGGCCGTGATCGGCAGCCGAGTTGCGACCGCGGTCGGCGGCTCAGACCCCGAGCGGAACGTAGTCGAGTTCGAGGAAGTCCTCGACCTCGACCGCCCAGCGGTCGCGCACGAACGCGACGTGCACCGGGTGCACGTTGTACGCCTCGTAGGCCGCCTGATCGGCGAACTCCATCGAGAAGCCGAACGAGAAGTCGTTCTTCGGGCTCACCTGACGCAGCTGTTCGAAGCGCTCGACGCCCGGAATGCCGGCGAGCGCCTCGGCATCGGCGAGGAAGGAGCGCTCTTCGGAGGAGCCGGAGGGGTGGCGCAGTCGGAAGGCGACCGTGTGTCGGATCATGCCTTCACTGTAGGGTGCTTGCGTCGCTGACGGGCTGCGACGCCTCGAGCGAGAGCCGCTCGGCCAGGCTCGCGATCTCGTCGTCGACGGCGCGGCGGACGTCGCGGCCGAATGGCACGTCTTCGTGCACCGCGTGCACGGTGAGTGTGCCCGCCGTGCGGTCGGCCTTCGCGTCGAGCTTGCCGACCAAGCTGTTGCGCGCGGATCGCGATGCGCCGGGCCTCGGCGCGATCGAGGCGATGCGGCTCCACGCGGCTCACCGCGCCTGCCGGGTCGACGGCCCCATCAGCCGAGCGGGCGGTTGCTGCGGATGACGCCGTGCGGGTCGACGCGCCGTTTCACGGCGGCGAGCCGGTCGAGCGTCGCCCGGTCGTAGGCGTCGGCGAGCGTCGCGCCCGAGCTGAGGAACGAGGGCAGCGTCGGGCCGCCCGGGTACTTCGCCGCGAGTTCGCGCAACGGCTCGAACGCCGCGTCTGCATCGAGCGAGGGGTCGAGGAGCAGCACACCCGAACTCATCAGCCCGTCGGCCTGGGTGGCGCCGACCGCGGCGAACTCGGCGCCGAGCTCGTCGGCGATCGCGCCGCCCATCGTACGGATGCTCGCGCGCATGAGGCCGCGCTCGGCGCCGCGCACGAACGCGTCGACGAATTCGCGGGGGAACGCGGCGTCGAGGCCGTCGAGCGCAGCGCCGAACTCGGCGGAGGGCATCGGGTCGACGGGCTCGGCCGCGACGGCGGCGAGCGAACCGATCGTGAACGCCGTGAGGGTGTCGACGATGGGCACGGCGACCGCGGCGACGCGCTCGGCGAAGCCGCGGCCGGTCGTCTCGTCGCCGACGTGCACGAGCGCGACCGTCGCCACGGTGCGGCCGCGCAGCGGGGGCGGCGCCTGCGGCAGGTCGGGGAAGTGCATCATGCCGATGTCGAGTCCGAGATCGGGCTCGTCGCGCGCCAGTTCGAAGGCTGCGGTGACGACCGCCTCGGCGGCCTCGACCGGGAACATGAGGCTGCCGCCGAAGAGCGCGTCGCCGGGGTACAGCGCGAGCTCGATCTCGGTGACGATGCCGAAGGAGCCGCCACCGCCGCGAAGCGCCCACATGAGCTCGGGGTCGTCGGCGTCGGTGACGCGGTGCACTCGGCCGGCCGAGTCGACGAACTCGACGGAGATGATCGAGCGGGCGGTGATGCCGTAGCGGCGGCTGAACATCGAATGCCCGCCGTTGACGGCGAGCGCGACGACGTTGACCTCGGGGTTCGACCCCGCGAGGGCGACGAGCCCCGTGCCGTCGAGCCGCTCGAGTGCCCGGCCCCAGTTGACGCCTGCGCCGGCACGCAGCACCCGCGCCTGCTCGTCGACCGCGAGGGAGTCGAATCGGGTGGGGCGCACGAGCACGACATCGCGCAGATCGACCGCACCGTTCGCACCGTGCCCGTTGGGCTGCACCGTGACGCCGAGACCGACGGCCGCGGCCACGCGGAGGATCGCCTGCAGGTCCGCGACATCCGCCGGCTCTGCAATGGCGGCCGGCCGCTGGTCGACACTGAGGTTCCACGGCATGCGAGCGGCGTCGTAGCCGGCATCACCGGGCAGCACGAGCGTTCCGCCGAGTTCGGCGCGGAGGGTGAGGAGTTCGGATGCGGAGTTCATCGCATTCCTTTCGTCGGGGGCAAACCTAGCGGAGACGACCGACAGCGTCACGCCCTGCTCATCGCAGATCGAGTCGCATGAGCACGCGCGGGAACCCGCCGACGATCGACTGCGTTTCGGCCCGACGACCGCAGCCACGTCGTCGAACTCGGTCGGGCGCACCTCGATCGACATGCCGTCAGTCTCCCACCAGCCGCCGACATCGGTCTCAGGTAAGTGCAGGCAGAACTGCGTGACACGCCGAGCCGCGATGCCTTCCCCCGGCGTGTTCCCCGAAAGTTCCTGCCCCCACCCTGGAAAGTCCTTGACGCCGAGACGCGGTCGGCATATATTCACCCTCATGGGTGAATATCAACTCGACACGGTGCTGGCCGCGGTCGCCGACCCCACGAGACGGGCGATCCTCGACCGGCTGCTCGTCTCCGACGCGCGCGTCACCGAGCTCGCCAGCGCGTTCCCGATCTCGCTCAACTCGACGAGCAAGCACATCAAGGTGCTCGAACGCGCCCAGCTCGTGCAGCGTCACGTGCGCGGCCGCGACCACGTGCTGTCGCTGCGTGCAGAGGCGCTCGGCGAAGCCGTCGCCTGGATGACGCAGTACCGCGACTTCTGGGAGCAGCGCCTCGCCGCGCTCGAGGCCTTCGTGCTCGCCGATATCGACCCCGACCCCGGCCCCGACCGCACGACCGACGACGGAGCCCCGCGATGACCCCGGCCGTCACGGTGAGTCGGCGCATCGCGGCATCCGCCGACCGCCTCTTCGACGCCTGGCTCGACCCGGCGAGCCTCGCCGTCTGGATGCGTCGCGACGGCAGCGAGCCGTCGAGCGTCGTCGCCGACTCCCGCGTGGGCGGCGACTTCGCGATCACCATGAACGACCCGGGCGGCGCTGTCGTGCACGCCGGCACCTACACCGTGATCGACCGGCCGCGCACGCTCGAGTTCACGTGGCGTTCGATCGCCACGCACCGTGTCGACTCGCTCGTGCGCGTCAGCTTCACGCCCGACGGCGACGCCACGCTGGTCGAGGTGCGCCATGAGCGCCTGCCCGACGCGGAGGCCGTGCGCCTCCACACCGAGGGCTGGACCGAGATCATCGACCGATTCGCCCGAACATTCACAGAGAACGGAGACTCATGATGCTGCTCGACGACAAGGTGGCCGTGATCCACGGCGGCGGCGGGTCCATCGGCGCTGCGACGGCGCGGGTGTTCGCACGTGAAGGGGCACGGCTGTTCCTCGCCGGGCGAAGCCTGCCACGGCTCGAAGCCGCCGCTGCCGAGGCGCGAGAGCTCGGGGCATCCGTCGACATCGCGGTCGTCGACGCGATGGACCAGACGGCCGTCGACCGGCACGTCGACGAGGTGACGGATGCCGCGGGGCGCATCGACATCGCGTTGAACGCCGTTGGCTTCGACCACGTGCAGGGGCTCCCGATCGCTGAGACCTCGCTCGCCGACTACCTGCACCCGGTCACCGGCTACCTGCAGACGAATTTCGTCACGGCCAAGGCCGTCTCCCGGCCGATGCTCGCGCAGGGCGGCGGCGTGATCCTCACGATCTCGACGCCCGGCGCGCGGCTCTCGGGCACGGGCCTCATCGGCAACGCCGCGCAGAGCGCGGGGCTCGAGGGGTTCTCACGAGCCCTCGCCGGTGAGCTCGGCCCCGGCGGCGTGCGCGTCGTCTGCGTGCGACCGCATGCGATGGCCGACGCCTACGACACCTCGTACACGGGGGAGATGTTCGGCCGCATCGCCGCGGCGGGCGGCATCGGTCGCGACGAATGGCTCGCGGGCCTCGCGGGCACCACGCTGCTCGGCCGGCTGCCGTCGCTCGCCGAGGTCGCGGAGTACCTCGCGTTCGCGGCATCCGACCGGGCGCGGTCGATGACGGGCGTGATCTCGAATCTCACGGCCGGGGCGCTCGTCGACTGACGCAGGCCGGCTGCCGCCCGTGCCTGCGCTACCCGAGGGCGATCAGGCCGCCGGGCCGTCTGCGTCCGACGGCGCCTGACGATCGTCGGGATGGGTGCGCCGTCAGGGAGGCGGGGTCGGCGTCGCGGCGCTGCGCCCGGCGCCGACCGCTTCGTCGTGATGCCTACTCCGCGTTGCGCTCGACCGTGCGCTCGGCCGACTGGATGACGGCTTCGACGCCGAGGGCGAAGAGGTCTTGGTCTTTCAGATCGGCGAGTTCGTTGTTGAATGCGGTGATGAGCGGGTAGCGGCGCGGGTCGGCGAGGATCGGCCCCTCGAACCACGGCCCCGGTTCGGGGCCGTCGCCGCGTTCGGCCCGGCCGCGGGCGATGCCGGCCGCGCTCGACAGCACGTGCGAGGCCATCAGCGCGTAGTGGCGCACGACGTCATCGCCCGTGAGGCCCGCCTCGGCGAACGCCTCGAGCATGAGTTCGATGGCCTGGAGCTCGCCGGGCCCGTGGGTCGTGAGCACGATCGCCTCGGCGCCGATCGCCGGGTACGTCGAATAGAGCTCGAGCGTCGAGGAGGCGAGCTGACGCAGCCGCTCGCGCCAGTCGGACGTGTCCGCCGTGACGGCGGCGACGCTGCGCTGGATCAGCTCGTCGAGCAGCGCCTGCATGAGGGTCTCTTTGCTGCGGAAGTGCCGGTAGATCGCCGTGGGGTCGGCGCCGAGTTGGGTGCCGAGTTCGCGCACCGAGATCGTGGGGGCGGCCGATGCCGCGGCCAGTTCGAGGCCCGCGGCCACGATCGAATCGCGGTCGAGACGGGCACGGCCGGTCGCCGTGCGCGCAGCATCGCCGCGAGTGGAGCCTGTCGCAGTCACATCGCCCTCCTCATCCTCGAAGTCCGAAGTCCGAAGTCCATCGTGTCATGGTCGCGGCACTGATCCGGGCCGGAGCCGTGCTCGATCAACGTCAGCATAACGAATGCGGGAGCAATGTTGTCAACGCAGTTGACAGCGGCGATGGCGCATCGCTAACGTCACCCTCACCAATCATTCGACGAGGAAGCGAGGGCGACGTGTCAGCTGCCGATGTGCTGTTCACCGGAGCGGCCGTGTTCACCGGAACCGGCCAACCGATTCAGGGTCACGTCGTGGCCGTCACCGGCGATCGCATCACGGCGGTCGTTCCCGAAGCCGGGGCCGACGCCCTCATCGGCGAGGGAACCCAGATCGTCCGGCTCGACGGCGCACTCCTGAGCCCCGGATTCCAGGACGCGCACGTGCACCCGGTCGGAGCCGGCGTCGAGCTGCTCATGTGCAACCTCACCGAGGCCGAAGACGCCGCGGGCGCCGTCGCCGCCGTCAAGGCCTACGCCGACGCGAACCCCGACGAACCGTGGATCCTCGGCGGCGGCTGGTCGATGGACCACTACCCCGGAGGTGCGCCGGTGCGCGCCCTGCTCGACGCGGTCGTGCCCGACCGACCCGTGCTGCTCTCGAGCCGCGACCACCACAGCGTCTGGGCGAACTCCGCCGCCATCGCACTCGCCGGCCTCGACGCCTCGACGCCCGACCCGGCCGACGGCCGCATCGAGCGCGAGGCCGACGGGTTCCCCGCCGGCACCTTCCACGAGGGCGCCGAGCACCTGTTCGCCGAGGTGCGACCCGCGATCAGCGCCGACTTCGCCTACGCGGGTCTGCTGCGTGCGCAGGACGAACTCGTCGCCCTCGGCATCACCGGCTGGCAGGACGCCATGGTCGGCACCCTCTCGGGCGTCGACGACATCGACGCGGTGTACCGCCGCGCGGTCGCCGAGGGCACGCTGCGCGTGCACGTCGTGGGCTCGCAGTGGTGGGAGCGCGACGGCGGCATCGAGCAGGCCGACGAGATGGTCGCGCGACGTGACGAGCTCATCGCGCTCGGTACGACCGACCGCTACTCGCTCGGTACGACGAAGATCATGGTCGACGGCGTCGCCGAGAACCAGACTGCCGCGATGCTCACGCCCTACCGCGACAGCCACGGTCACGACACCGCCAACAGCGGTCTCTCCTTCCTCGACCCCGAGTTCATGAAGCAGGTCGTGACGAAGCTCGACGCGGCCGGCATGCAGGTGCACTTCCACGCACTCGGCGACCGTGCGGTGCGCGAGGCGCTCGACGCGATCGAGGCCGCGCGCGACGCCAACGGGCCGAGCGACGGCCGCCACCACCTCGCGCACCTGCAGATCGTCGAGGAGGCCGAGACCGCGCGGTTCGCCGGGCTCGATGCCGTGGCGAACCTGCAGGCGCTGTGGGCGACCCACGAAGACCAGATCGACGAGCTCACCCTGCCGTTCCTGCAGGACGGCGCCGAGGCGCGCCAGTACCCGTTCGGCGACCTCGTGCGTCACGGTGCGCGCCTCGCCGCGGGCAGCGACTGGCCGGTTTCGAGCGCCGACCCGATGGACGCCGTGCACATGGCCGTCAACCGGATCGCGCCCGGAATGGACGCCGAACCGCTCGGCGGCGAACACCAGCGTCTCGACCTCGCCACCGCGATGGCGGCGTACACCTCCGGCACCGCCTACGTGAACCACCGCGACCACGACACCGGGTACATCCGCGAGGGCTACCTCGCGAACCTCGTCGTGCTCGAACCGAACCCCTTCAGCCTCCCCAACGAAGAGATCCACCGCGCCACGGTGACCTCCACTTGGATCGAGGGCACGTCCGCCTTCACCCGCACTGCCTGACAACGAGGAGCCATCATGTCCCAACCCCCTGCCATGCCGTCTCGGCGGAGCCGTCGTCGTGCGACGACGATCGTCGCCGCCGGTCTCGGTGCCGCTCTGGCCCTGACCGGATGCAGCGCCACCGCCGAACCCGAGAAGGCCCAGCCCGCCGAGTGGGAGCTCACCGCGCAGACCGATGCGCCCTCGGGCGACATCGACTCGTTCACCTGGGCGAATTACGCCGAGCCCTACTCGCTCGACTACGCGTACGCCTTCGACTACGCCGACAACCAGGTGCTCGCCAACGTCTGCGAGTCGCTGCTGCGGCTGAACCCCGACTACACGCTCTCGCCCGGTCTGGCCGAGTCGTTCTCGCACCCGACACCCGAGACCTGGGTCTACGAGATCCGCGACGGCGTCACCTTCCACGACGGCACCCCGCTCACCGCGGCCGACGCCGTGGCCTCGATGAGCCGCCACCTCGACCCGGCCGTCGGCTCATCGTGGTACTCCAACTACCAGAACGTCGCCTCGATCGAGCAGACGGGCGACATGCAGGTCACGGTTACGATGACCGGCCCCGACTCGCAGTTCAACCTCGGCATGGGCGGCTCCGCCGGCGTCATCGAGTCGGCCGCGACCCTCGCCGAGAAGGGCGCCGACTACGGCAACTCGACCGGCGGCGTGAACTGCACCGGCCCGTTCAGCTTCGGCGAGTGGAAGTCGGGCGAGTCGATCACGCTCGAGCGCTACGACGGCTACTGGGATCCTGAGCTCACGGCCCGTTCGGGCGAGGTGAAGTTCATCTTCATGAACGACGCCAACGCCCGCACCAACGCGTTGAAGTCGGGCGAGGTCGACGGCAGCTGGATGATCCCCGCCGACGCCGTGCCGCAGCTTCGCGAGGCCGACAACGGCGACATGCTGTTCGGCCTGAACACCGCCGTCTCGAACCTCGTGATCTCGAACCTCGACGGCCCGCTCGGTGACGTGCGTGTGCGTCAGGCACTGCTCATGGCGATCGACCGTCAGGGCATCATCGACGCGGCGCTCAAGGGCTACGGCACGCAGACCGACGTCTTCACGACCGAGTCGGTCTGGGTCGGCGCGAGCGATGCCGCACTCGATTCCGCGTTCAACGACGTCACCGAGTACTCCTACGACGTCGAGGCCGCCAAGAAGCTCGTCGAAGAGGCCGGCGCCACCGGCGAGGAGCTCACGTACGTGACGGCCCCGCTCGGCAGCGACTTCAACGTCTACGCCCAGGCGACGGCCGCGGCGGCCGAGCAGATCGGCCTGAAGGTCAAGATCGAGACGGTCACCCCGAACGCGTACACCGCGCTGTTCTCCGACCCGAGCGCTCGTGAGGGCGTCGACCTCTTCTACACCGCGTGGTACCTCTCGAGCCCCGACCCGCTCGAGATGTACAGCGTGCTGCGCACCGGCGAGTTCAGCAACTACGGCGAATGGTCCGACCCCGAGTTCGATGCCGTCGTCAACGAGGCCATCGCGATCGAAGACCCGGCCGCGCGCTCCGAGAAGACCGCCGAGGCGCAGCAGATCGCGAACGAGCAGCTGCCGTGGCTGCCGCTCTTCGACGGCCCGACCACCCTGTTCATGGGTGAGCGCATCACCGGTGTGGCACCGTCGGTCGCCTACCTGTACTACCCCTGGGCAGCAACCATTGGCGCACGCTAGCACCAGTGGGCGCCTGAACCACCTCGGCGGAGCGGCGGTCACCCGATGACCACGCTCCGCCGGGTGGCGGGCAAGCTCGGCGCCCTGCTCCTCACGCTCTTCCTCGCATCGCTGCTCGTCTTCTTCTCCCGCTTCCTCGTGCCGGGCGACCCCGTCAGCTTCCTGCTGCGCGGTCGGAAGCCCAGCCCCGAGGCCGTCGCACTCGTGACGGCCCAGTACGGGCTCGACCTGCCGCCGTGGCAGCAGTACTGGAACTGGCTGACCGGCGTGCTGCAGGGCGACTTCGGTCGCTCGTTGCAGTACCGCCAGGATGTCTCGCAGGTGATCGGCGATCGCCTCCCCGTCACCCTGATGCTCGTCGTCATGGCGGGCACGATGATCGCCATCGTGGGCCTCACGGCCGGCATCGTGGCATCGCTGAACCGCGGCAGGGTGCTCGACCGCGCCGTGCTCATCGGCCTCACCGTGCTCGGCGCCATCCCGTCGTTCGTCGGCTCGATCGTACTGATCGCGATCTTCGCGGTGCAGCTCGGCTGGTTCCCGTCGTTCGGCTCCGGCGAGGGGTTCCTCGACACCGTCTACCACCTCGTGCTGCCCTCGACCGCGCTCGCGATCGTCTTCGTCGTGCTCGTCGGCAAGGTGACCCGCTCCTCGATGGTCGAGCAGCTCGGCCGTGAGCATGTCGAGGTCGCCACGAGCCGTGGGCTCAGGCGCGGCACGGTCATCCGCCGGCATGTCTTCCGCAACTCGATCGGTCCGATCCTCACGGTCAGCGGTGTGCTCGTGGCCGGCCTCCTCGTCGCGAGCTCGATCGTCGAAGCGGCGTTCGGCCTGGCCGGCATCGGCACGCTCCTCGTGCAGTCGGTCGACCGTCTCGACTTCCCGGTCGTGCAGGCGATCGTGCTGCTCATCGTCACGGCGTTCGTCGTCGTGAACGCCGTCATCGATGTGCTCGAACCGTGGATCGACCCCCGAGCCGCTGCAGGAGCTGGTGCCCGATGACGACCCCCACCATGGCCATGAAGGTGCTGCGTTCGCCGCGAGTGCGGCTTTCGAGCACCACCTTCCTCATCAGCGCCGTGTTCCTCGCCGTGGTGACGCTCGGCGCGATCTTCGCGCCGTGGGTCGCCCCGTATCCTCCGAACCAGGTCGACCTCCTGAACGTGCAGGCGCCGCCGAGCCCCGCCCACTGGCTCGGCACCGACGCGCTCGGCCGCGACACCCTCAGCCGCATGATCTTCGGAGCGCAAACCGCCCTGCTCGCGCCGCTGCTCGTCGTCATCTTCTCGACGATCGTCGGTATTCTGCTCGGCCTGCTCGCCGGGTGGCGCGGCGGCTGGATCGACGCCGTGCTGGGCCGCATCTTCGACGTGATCTTCGCGTTCCCGGCGCTGCTGCTCGCGATCATGGCGGTCGCGTTGTTCGGCAAGGGCCTCGTCGCCCCGGTCATCGCGATGAGCATCGCGTACGCACCGTTCGTCGCGCGACTGACGCGTTCGCTCATCGCATCGGAACGCTCGCGGCCGTACGTCGCGGCCTATCGCGTGCAGGGCTTCGGCGGCGGGTTCATCGCATTGCGCCGCGTGCTGCCCAACGTGACGCCGATCGTCGGAGCGCAGTCGACGTTGAACTTCGGCTACGTGCTCGCCGAGCTCGCCGGCCTCTCGTTCCTCGGCCTCGGCGTGCAAGCGCCCACCGCTGATTGGGGCGCGATGGTGAACGAGGCGCAGTCCGGTCTCATCGGCGGCTACTTCCTTCCTGCCCTCGTCCCCTCGATCGCGATCGTCTTGGTCGTGGTCGCCGTCAACGTGATCGGCGAAGAACTCTCTGATCGCATCGGAGGCGAGATCCCCGCATGACACTCCTCGACATCTCCGAGCTCACGCTCGACCTGCCGAACGGCAAGCGTCTGCTCGACGGCATCAGCCTCACCGTCGCCGAGGGCGAGACGATCGGCCTCGTGGGCGAGTCCGGCTCGGGCAAGTCGCTCACCGCACGCTCGGTGCTCGGCCTGCTGCCCACCGGGGCGCGCATGGGCGGCTCGGTGCAGCTGCTCGACCGGTCGGTGCTCGACGCGAGCCGCAGTGAACTGCTCGAGCTGCGTCGCACCCAGGCCTCGATGATCTTCCAAGACCCGCGCGCCGGCATCAACCCGATGCGCACGGTCGGCGATCACCTCACCGAGACCATGCGGCTCTGCGAGGGGCGTTCGGCCTCAGAGGCGCGGGCGGTGGCCGTCTCGCTCATGGAACAGGTGCGCCTGCCGCGCCCCGAAGAGCACCTGGGCCAGTACCCGCACGAGCTGTCGGGCGGCATGCTGCAGCGCGTCATGATCGCGGGCGCGCTCACGAGCTCGCCGCGGCTGCTCATCTGCGACGAGCCGACGACCGCGCTCGACGTCACGACGCAGGCCGAGATCATCGGCGTGCTCGCCGAGCAGCGTGCGAGCCGCGGCATGGGCATGCTCTTCATCACGCACGACCTGAACCTCGCGGCCTCGATCTGCGATCGCGTCTACGTGATGAGTGCGGGCCGGGTCGAAGAGCAAGGCGACGCGCGCCAGGTCTTCCAGAACCCGCAGGCCGCGTACACCAAGCGACTCGTCGCGGCGACGCCGACGATCCTGGTCGTGGGCACCGCTGGTCGAGTAGGCGCCCCGGCGCCGTATCGAGACCCCGCGCCGGGTCTCGATACGCTCGCTGGCGCTCGCTACTCGACCAGCGAAGAGACCGAGCCCATGCTCTCGACGAGCGGCGTCTCGAAGACCTACCGTCGCCGCGGCAAGGAGCCGGTGCACGCCGTCATCGACGCCTCGGTCGAGATCCCGCGCGGCGGTGCCCTCGGCGTGGTCGGCGAGTCGGGTTCCGGCAAGTCGACCTTCGCCCGCATGATCGTGGGCCTCGAGCAGGCCGATGCCGGCGACATCCGCATCGCCGGTCGTGAACGCACCTCGGCGCCGAGCAACCGGATCGAGCGACTCGCCCACGCGCGGTCGGTGCAGATGGTCTTCCAAGACCCGTACCTCTCGCTCGATCCGCGCATCACCGCCGGCAAGGCGATCGAAGACGCCATGCGACTGCACCGGACCCTCACGACCGCCGATGCGCGGTCGCGGGTCGTCGGGCTGCTCGAGCAGGTCGGCCTCGGCGACGAGCACGCGCAAGCCCGCCCGCGCACGCTCTCGGGCGGTCAGCGGCAGCGCGTCGCGATCGCCCGTGCCCTCGCGATCGAGCCCGACGTGCTCGTGATGGACGAGGCGACGAGCGCGCTCGACGTCTCCGTTCAGGCGCAGGTGCTCGGCGTCGTCGAGCAGATCCGTCGTGATCGCGGCCTCACCGTGCTCTTCATCAGCCACGACCTCGCGGTCGTGCGCCGGCTCTGCGACGAGACGGTCGTGATGAAGACCGGCGCGATCGTCGAGCGGGGTCGCACGATCGAGCTGCTCAGCGCCCCGCAGCATCCATATACCCGACTGCTCATCGACTCGGTGCCGCGACCCGACTGGGATCTCGACACCGTCGCGCACGAGGCGTCCGCCCTCGACGACCTGCTGACCGAGAACTGACTGGAGGACGCAATGAGCGTCATCATCGCGGGCGCCGGCATCGGCGGCCTGACCACGGCACTGTCGCTGCATGCGGCGGGCATCGACGACGTGACCCTGTACGAGTCCGTCGCCGAGATCAAGCCGCTCGGCGTGGGCATCAACCTGCTGCCGCACGCGGTGCGCGAACTGACCGAGCTCGGGCTCGGCGACGAGCTCGCCGAGATCGGCGTGGCCACGAGCACGCTCTCGTACTTCAACCGGCATGGGCAGCAGATCTGGACCGAGCCGCGCGGGCGGGCGGCGGGCTACAACTGGGCGCAGTACTCGGTGCATCGCGGCCGATTGCAGATGCTGCTGCGCGACGCCGTGCTCGAGCGGCTCGGCACCGACGCGATCCGTCTCGGCAGCGCGGTCGGCGACGTGCGCACCGAGGGCGGGCGCGCGAGCGTCGCGATCGGCGGTGGGCAGGATGCCGCGGCTCGCGTGTCGGCCGACGTCGTGATCGGCGCCGACGGCATTCACAGCGCGCTTCGCCGGCAGCACTATCCCGACGAGGGTGCGCCGGTGTGGAACGGGCTGATCCTCTGGCGCGGCACCGCGAGGGTGCGGCCCTACCTCGACGGGCTCACGATGATCATGGCGGGCGACGCGATGCAGAAGTTCGTCGCCTACCCGCTGTCGGCGGTCGGCGACGACGGCCGGCAGACGGTGAACTTCATCGCCGAGTACCGTTCTGAGGGTGCCGAGCCGGGAGCGAGCGATTGGAACCGCGGCGCCGACCCGAGCGCCGTGCTCGCCCGGTTCGGCGATTGGGACTTCGGCTGGCTCGATGTGCCGGCCGTGATCTCGGCGGCCGACGAGATCCTCGAGTACCCGATGGTCGACCGCGACCCCGTTCCACGCTGGGCCTTCGGTGCGCAGACCCTGCTCGGCGACGCCGCGCACGCGATGTACCCGATCGGGTCGAACGGCGCCTCGCAGGCGATCATCGACGCCCGCACGCTCGCGTTCGAGCTCGGCACGATCGACTCGGTCGACGACGCGCTCGCCGCGTACGAGGCCGAGCGTCGCCCTCGCACGACGGCGCTCACGCTCAGCAACCGGTCGATGGGGCCCGAGCAGGTCATGCAGCTCGCCTACGAGCGGGCGCCCGGCGGGTTCGGCGACATCGAGCTCGTCGTGCCGTACGCCGAGCGCGCCGAGATCGCGAACCGCTACAAGGCCGCGGCTGGCTTCGTGCCCGAACTGCTGAACGAGCGGGCGAGCCTCACGGTGCCGGTTCCGGACGACCGCTGACGCGACCGCGACTACCGCGACGCCCGCGTCGACCCGGTCAGATCGGGCCGAGTTCGGGCCCGTGCGTGTCCATCAGGTGGGCGCGCAGGGCCTCGGCGAACCCCGCAGGATCGTCGGCGCGCAGTCGCTCGATGAGGGCGCGATGCTCGTCGACGACCTCGTCGACGCGATCGAAGAGCGTGTCGCGGTGGGCGCTGAGCAGCAGGCGCTGGCGATCGGCGAGCCGATCGCCCACCTCGATCAGCACGGCGTTGCCACCCGCCTCGACGAACGAGCGATGGAACGCGATGGTCAGTGTGACGAAGCCGTCGAGATTGCGGGCGGCGAGGGCATCGCGTTGGGCGGCGAGCCCCGGCTCGAGTCGATCGGCGAGCGCGAGGCGTGCCGCTGACGTCGCGCGCTGCACGCCGGCGGTCTCGAGGATCAGCCGGGCATCGGCCAGATCGGCGATCTCGCGGGTGCTGAGCGAGCGCACGAGTGCGCCGCGCTTCGGGTAGATCGTGATCAGTCCGTCGTCTTGCAGGCGCGAGAGGGCGGCGCGGACGGGAGTGCGGCTCATGCCGAGCTGCGCGGCGAGTTCGTTCTCGCTGAGCATCGTGTCGGGTCGGTGCGTGCCGTCGAGGATGGCGGCACGGATGGCGGCGCGGGCGCGCTCTGCTGCGCTCTCGATGGTCGACATTCCACCATCATCGCGCTGCTGCGACCCCGGTGCATCCGCTCCGGCGCCGGTGCTCGTGATCGGGTGCGCGACGATCATGCGGTGTCACCGCCGCGTGCGGCGACGGATGCCTCGGGGGAGTCGGCGAAGCCGGCGGCATCCGCTCGTCGTGTCGCTGCGGACCGCCACCGGTGCAGGCCCCACGCGGCCGCGAGCGCCGCGAGGGCGATCGCGACCACGACGAGGTCGGAGACGCCGGCGGTGCGCTCGAGCACCCAGCTCTCGAGCGCGAACTGCTGCGAGGCGCCGAGCACGCCGCCGAGCGAGGCGGTGCCCTCGGTCGCGATGAGCAGCACGCCGATGCCGACGCCGAGCAGGCCCCCGACGACCTGCGTCCAGGTATTCGTCCATCGGCCGATGCGCACCGTGCGCGGGCGCAGCATGCCGCGGAGTCGGGGCGACCGCGACCACGCGACGGCGAGCACGAAGAGCGGCACGGTCATGCCGAGCGCGAAGACGGCGAGCACGATGCCGCCGTAGAGCGGCTGCCCGCCGAGCGCGGCGAGGGCCAGCACGGATCCGAGCAGGGGACCCGCGCAGACACCCGCGAGACCGTAGACGGTGCCGAGCAGATAGACGGATGCCACGCCGGTGCCCTCGCTCGCACCGCCACGGGTGAACGCCGGCAGCGGGATGCCGACGAGTTGCACCGCGCCGAGCACGATGATCACGATCGCGGCGACCGTCACGAGCGTCGTCCGGTTCGTGCTGACGAATGCGCCGAGGGTGCCGGCGAGCACGCCGATCGGAACGAGGGTCGTGATGAGGCCGAGGAAGAACACCCCGGTGCGGGCGATCAGCCGGCTCGGACTCGTGAAGGCGTACGCGAAGAACGCCGGCAACAGCATCACCGAGCACGGGCTCAGGAGGGTGAGGATGCCGCCGACGAGGGCGCCCGCGAGCCCCAGGTCGATCACTCGGCCGCCGCGGCCAACTGCTCGTCGAGGAGGGCGCGGAAGTTCTCGATCGGCTGCGCGCCGGCGATCGCCTGGTCGCCCGCGACGAAGAACGGCACGCTCGTGACGCCGAGCTTCTGCGCGGCGTCGGTGCTCGCGAGCACGGCGTCGCGGAGGTCGGCGCGATCGAGATCGAGCTCGAACTTCGCGAGGTCGGGCACGCCCGCCTCGGCGGCGAAGCCGATGAGCTTCTCGCGCGGCATGTCGGGGTGGCCCTTCTCGGGCGCGGCCGCGAAGACCGCCGCCAGGTACTCGGGGAACCGGCCCTGCTCGCCCGCGGCGCGGGCCGCGACGGCGGCATCGACCGACTCGTCGCCGAAGAACGCGACATCGCGGAACTCGTAGCGCACCAGGCCCTGCTCGACGTACTCGTCGAAGATCGTCGGCAGCGTCTGGTTCGTCACGACCGCGCAGAACGGGCAGCGGAAGTCGGCCCACTCGACGAGCACCACGGGGGCGTCGACGTCGCCGACCGCGAGCGGGTCGTCGGGGTCGCGCGTCGCGATCTCACCGGATGCGCCGGCAGAGCCGCCGGCGGTCGCGTCGGCTCCGGTGTCGGCGCCGTCGGTCGCGGGCGTCCGCGTCGCACCGGCCGCCGTGCCTTGCGCCGCACCCGGCATCGATTGCGCGATCACGACGACGAGCAAGAACGCCGTGACGGCACCGAGCACGATGTTCAGGATGCGAGCCCGGCGCAGCCGGCGCGCGAGCGGGTGGACGGGCTTCGGTGCAGGAGCGTTCGTGGACATCCGATCTAGGATACATGTTGTATCCCGGACGGGACGCGAGTGCACGCCACGCCGCGCGCCCGCCATGCCTGCCGAATGTTAACGTCCGACCTGCCGCGGGCCGTCGCAGCGGCATCATTCGGCGACCGCCGTTAACATTCGGCGCATGAGATTCGGTGCGAGCGTGCTCAGGCCGTGCGCACCGCGGCCAGGCTCTCGCGCACGATCGCGAGGCCGGCGCGCAGCTCGTCGTCGG
This sequence comes from Agromyces sp. NPDC055520, assembly GCF_053619715.1. Taxonomy (NCBI): domain Bacteria; kingdom Bacillati; phylum Actinomycetota; class Actinomycetes; order Micrococcales; family Microbacteriaceae; genus Agromyces; species Agromyces sp. NPDC055520. The sequence continues at coordinate 25,750 of NZ_JBSHJY010000003.1, forward strand.
TGATCGTGAGCGCGGGCAGGAACTTCAGCACCTCGTCGAACGCGCCCGACGTCTCGATGACGAGGCCGCGCGTGAACGCCGCTTTCGAGATGCGGCCCGCGAGCGTGCGGTCGGCGTCGCAGGCGAGGCCGAACATGAGACCGCGACCGCGCACGACGAAGCCGAGCTCGGGGTACTCGGCGGCGATGGCCTCGAGCGCGGCGCGCAGCAGCGCCGACTTGGCGGCGACGGCGTCGGTGAACGCCGAGTCGGCCCAGTAGGTCTCGAGCGCGACGCGCGCCGACACGAAGGCGAGGTTGTTGCCGCGGAAGGTGCCGGTGTGGGCGCCCGGCTTCCACACGTCGACCGCGGGGCGAAGCAGCACGAGCGACATCGGCAGACCGGAGCCCGAGATCGACTTCGACACGGTCACGATGTCGGGCACGATGCCCGCCTCTTCGAACGCGAAGAACGCGCCGGTCCGGCCGACGCCCGCCTGGATCTCATCGAGGATGAGCAGGATGCCGCGCGCCGCCGTCAGTTCGCGCAGACGCGTGAGCCACGACGCGCTCGCGACGTTGATGCCGCCCTCGCCCTGCACCGCCTCGACGATGACGGCTGCGGGCAGGTCGAGCCCCGAGCCCGGGTCGTCGAGCATCTTCTCGAACAGGTCGAGCGTGTCGACGCCCTCGCCGAGGTAGCCGTCGTAGGGCAGACGTGCCACGTTGTCGAGGGGAGTGCCTGCGGCATCCCGATAGTGGCTGTTGCCCGTGGCGGCGAGCGCGCCGAGGCTGAGCCCGTGGAAGGCGTTGGTGAAGGCGACGACCGTCGAGCGGCCGGTCGCCTGGCGGGCGACCTTGAGTGCCGCCTCGACCGCGTTCGCGCCCGTCGGGCCGGTGAACTGCAGTTTGTGGTCGAGCCCGCGGGGTTCGAGCACGAGGCGCTCGAACGTCTCGATGAAGGCGCGCTTGGCCGAGGTCGCCATGTCGAGGCCGTGGATGATGCCGTCGCGCTCGAGGTACTCGACGAGCGCGCGCGTGAACGCGGGGTTGTTGTGGCCGTAGTTCAGCACTCCGGCTCCGGCGAAGAAGTCCAGGTACTCGCGGCCGTCGGCGTCGAAGAGGGTCGAGCCGCTCGCGCGGTCGAAGACCGTGGGGAATGCGCGGACGTAGCCGCGCACCTCTGACTCGCGGCGGTCGAAGACGTCGAGGTTCGCGGCGTCGCTCATGGCGGCAGGCTCCTTCTGCAGGTGGGTGCGGTGCTTCGAGCCTAGATCGTCTGGCTGGGCGGTCGGTGCGAGGGACGGCGGGCAGAGCGGCCGACGCGCTACCCGACCGAGCGCATGAACGTGCCGAGCTCGTCGGCGATGAGCTGCGGCTCCTCGAACGCGAGGAAGTGGCCGCCGCGGCCCGGCGCCGAGTACTGGCGTATGTCGCTCGCCGCGCGCTCGGCGATGGAGCGCGGGAAGATGTTCGGCTCTTCGCAGCTCTGCGTGATGGCGACCGGCACCGTGATCGTTGGCCGCTTGCCGTTGTGCGGATAGTCGAGGTACTGGCGGAACGACGAGCCGATCGACTCGGTCGCCCAGTACAGCGTGAAGATCGTGCACAGCGTGTCGCGGTCGAACCGGCGCTCGACGTCGCCGCCGCAGTCGCTCCAGTCGCGGTACTTGTCGACGATCCACGCGGCGAGCCCGGCGGGGGAGTCGGCGAGGGCCGCGGCGATCGTGTCGGGGCGCGTGCCCATGATGGCGCTGTAGCCGTCGTCGGATTCGTCGAACACCTCTTCGGCATCGAGGAACGCCTGCTCTTCGGGGGTGATCGGGGAGGCGTCGAAATCGGCGGGGAACGGGCCGTGGATCACGTGCAGGCCCGCGACCTCGCGCGGGTACATGGTCGCGAGCCATCCGGCTGCCGCGCCGCCGATGTCGCCGCCGAACGCGAAGTAGCGCTCGTAGCCGAGCGTCTCGGTCATGAGGGTGTGCCACGTCTCGGCGATGGCCGCGCGGGTGAGCGGGCCGTCGACGAGCTCTGAGAAGAGGAAGCCCGGAAGCGAGGGGATCACGACGTCGACGTCGAGGAGGTCGGCGAGGGGCAGCATCTCGACGAAGCTGCTCGGCCAGCCGTGGGCGAGCAGCACCGGCGGGCGGCTCGCGTCGCGCCGAAGGTGCACGAAGTGCTGGCCGCGGTCGATGAACTGCGGGAACGAGTTCAGTCGGGCCTCGGCCGCACGCCAGTCGAAGTCGTTCGCCCAGTATTCGACGAGCGAGCGCAGGTAGGCCGGATCGACGCCCGCCCGCCACTCGGTCGCGCTCGGCTCCGTGAAGCGGGTGCGCGCAAGGCGCGAACGCAGCTCGTCGAGCACGGCGGACGAGACATCGATCGAGAATGGTCGCATCCTGCGACGGTACTGCGTGGGTACGACAGCGCAGCGGGAGTACGACCGAGCAGCGGGAGCCGCGACATCCTGAATGCGGAAGCGTCAGGCGTTCTCGAGCTCGGCGATCACGATCTTCTTCTGACCCATCATCACCTGGATCTGTTCGGGCCGCCGGGTCAGTTCGCCCATGTTCGCGGGGATGACCTGCCAGCTCACGCCGAACCGGTCTTTGCACCAGCCGCACTGCTCCGACTCGGGCACGTGCGAGAGCTTCGACCAGTAGTGGTCGATCTCGGCCTGATCGGCGCACGACACGACGAACGAGATCGATTCGTTGAAGACGAAGAGCGGCCCGCCGTCGAGGCAGACGAAGTCGACCCCGTTCAAGGTGAACTGGCCGTTCAGCACCTTGCCCGACATGCCCGTGAAGTGCTCGTCGAGCGACTCGTCGGGGTACTCGTCGATGTGCCTGATGCGCGAGTTCGGGAAGACGTCGACGTAGTACGTCATCGCCTCGCGCGCCTGGTCGTCGAACCACAGGCACGGCTGGATCGGTGAGAGCTCGGCCATCGGGATCCTCCTCGTTCGGGCGTTCGCTTCGCGGGCCACGGTACGCCGACCGGACGGCGGCGTCGAGGGGGCGGCCCGCAGATCGACGGACGCTCTCAGATCGACAGCGGCCGGTCGTCGACGATCGTCTTCATGACGAGGGTCGACTCGACCCGGCGCACGCCGGGCAATGCCGAGAGGCGCTCGTCCCACAGTCGCTGGTAGGCCGGCAGATCGGCCACGGCGACGCGGAGCAGGTAGTCGGGATCGCCGAAGAGGCGCAGCGCCTGGATCACCTCGGGGATCTCGGCGACGGCGGCGTCGAAGGCCGGGATGGTCGCCCGGTTGGCCTGGTCCATGGTGATGAACACGAGCGCGCCGAAACCGAGTCCGACGACCTCGGGGTCGATGACGGCCCGGTAGCCGGAGATGGCTCCGGATGCTTCGAGCGCATGGAGTCGGCGGTGCGTCGGCGACATGCTCAGTTGCACGCGAGCGGCGAGGTCGGTGAGGCTCAGCCGGCCGTCCCGCTGCAGTTCGGCAAGGATTCTCCGATCGATGGCATCCATGGGGTGGATTCTTCCATGGAACAGCGTGTTCTGGGATGAGAACGGCAGCGATCACTCGCGGGTCTCGCCTACATTCGTCGTATCCGCCGAGGTGCCTCCACAGAAACCGAAGCACATCCATGGAAGGGAGGCCGTCGTGAACGCCCAACTGCTGCTCGCCTGCTGGGCGATGATGACGTTCATGGTGCTCGTGCCGGGCCCCGACTGGGCGTACATCATCGCCTCGGGGCTCCGCGACCGAAGCATCCTGCCGGCCCTCGCCGGAATCCTCCTCGGTTATCTGGCCGCCGTCGCCGCCGTCGCGGTCGGGGTCGGCGCCGCCGTTGCGGCGATGCCGTGGGTGCTGATCGGGCTGACGTTCGCCGCCGCCGCATACCTCGTGTACCTCGGGGTGCGGGTGCTGATCGAGCCGCCGGTGCTCGCGGCGGACGCGTCGGCGGGTTCGACCGCGCAGACGCATCCGTGGCTGCGCCTCGTACAGGGCGCCGGAGTGAGCGGCCTCAACCCGAAGGGCCTCGTGGTGCTCGTCGTGCTGCTGCCGCAGTTCACGGATGCCGCGGGCGCCTGGCCGATCCCGGTGCAGCTCGCGGTGCTCGGCCTCATCTTCGTCGCCAGTTGCGCGCTCGTCTACCTCGTCGTCGGCATGGGTGCCCGCACGGTGCTGCGCGCTCGGCCGTCGGCCATGCGTCTCGTCTCACGCATCTCGGGGGCCGCGATGGTCGTGCTCGCCGTGGCGCTCGTCGTCGAGCAGCTGTCGCACCTGCTCGGCTGAGCGCCGCTCGCCCGGGGGCCGATCAGACGAGCCCGGGGTCGACGTCGATGAGCACCTTGCCGACGGCGCCCGCCTCGACCGCGTCGTGCGCCTCGGCCGTGCGCTCGAGCGGGAAGCGGGTGATCGGCAGGCCGGCGTCCTGGCCGACGGGCAGCGCGCCGTCGGCGACTGCCCGGCTGATGTCCTCGACGGCCGCCGAGAGGGCGCGCTGTCCGACGGTGTAAAGCAGCAGGAACTGGTAGCGCACGTTGAGCGCGAAGTGACGGCGCACGTCGAGGGTCATCTCGGCGCCGCCGTCGGTCGCGTACACGGCGATCGACCCGTGGTTCGCGATGACGCTCGCGTTGAGCCCGGCATTGCGGGCGGGCGAGACCTCGACGACCTGGTCGACGCCGTGCGGGGCGATGGCGCGGATCGCGGCCGCGGCGTCGTCGGTGCGGTAGTTCACGACGTGGTGGGCTCCGGCCGCGGTCGCGAGCGCGGCCTTCTCGGGCGAGCTCACGGTCGTGATGACCGTCGCTCCCGACCAGCGGGCGAGCTGGATGGCCGCGTGTCCGACGGCACCGGCGCCACCGGCGACGAGCACCGTGCGGCCGTCGAGCGTGCCGGGGCCGAGCCGCGACGGACCCGCCTCGGAGACGGTGAGCGCGCGGTGCGCGGTCATGGCGGGCACGCCGAGGGAGGCGCCGATGTCGAAGCTCACGGCACCCGGCAGGCGCACCACGTGCTCGGCCGAGAGCACCGCGAACTGCTGCGCGGTGCCGGACGGCCGTTGGTGCGCGGCGAGGTAGGCCCAGACCCGGTCGCCGACCGCGAACCCGGCGACGCCGGGGCCGACGGCGTCGACGACGCCGGCGCCGTCCTGGTTCGGCACGACCTGCGCGAACGGTGCCGCCTCGCCCGGTCGCGAACCGGCCCTCGCCTTCCAGTCGGTCGGGTTGACGCCCGACACGGCGATGCGCACGCGCACCTCACCATCGCCCGGTTCGGGCATCTCCCGGTCGACGAGGTGCAGCACGGACGAGTCCCCGGTCTTGGCGTACGCGATCGCTCTCATGCAATGCCCAACGCGGCGGGCGCCGAGAACCTTCCGAACACGTCCCGTGATCGAGGCAGCGAGTCGTCGTGCCCCTAGAATCCCGGCATGCGCATCGTCGTCTCGGGCACCCACGCCAGCGGCAAGACCACGCTCATCGACGACCTGCTCGCCGTGCACGGCGAGTACGAGCGGTGGGGTGATCCGTTCGAGTTCGTCGACGACGCGCTCGACGAGCCGGATGCCTCGACGTTCTTCGAACAGCTCGGCTCGAGCGCACGGAGGCTGGCGGCACCGGATGCCACGGAGCATCCGGTCATCGCCGAGCGCGGGCCGATCGACTTCCTCGCCTATCTCGCCGCGCTCGTCGAGCTGCGACGCGGCGGCCGCTCGGAGGCGCTGCTCGATCGCGGATTCGGCATCGCCGCGACGGCGATGCGGCACGTCGACCTGCTCGTGGTGCTGCCGCTCGCGCACCGCGACGCGATCCGCATCGGCGGCGACGAGGATCCCGAGCTGCGCGAGGCGATGAACGATGCGCTGCTCGAACTGTGCGACGACCCCGACATGGTCGGCGAAGGGACTCGGGTCATCGAGGTGAGCGGCGACCGAGCCGCCCGGCTGGCCGTGGTCGAGGCCGCGCTCGCCGAGCGGGGCTGAGCGGGGCTGAACGGGGTCCGTGTCACGACGCGTCGCCCCGTCGGGGCCGAATGCGCCGCGGCCACCGTTCGCGCAGGCGGCGTCGGTAGAGTTGGCCGCGGCTCGAGGCATCCGTCTCGCCGAACCTCTTCACCTCTTCACCGCAAGGACCTCCGTGAGTCTCATCCGCCTGAACGACGTCAGCATCGAGTTCGACGGGCGACCGGTGCTGAAGGAGGCGTTCCTGAAGCTCAAGCAGGGCGACCGGGTCGGCCTCATCGGCAAGAACGGCACCGGCAAGTCGAGCCTGCTCGAGGTCGTGCTCGGGCGGCGGGAGCCGAGCGGCGGCACGCGCGACGTCGCGCTCGGCACCACGATCGGCTACTTCTCGCAGTTCTCCGAGCTCGACGGCGAGCAGAGCGTCCAGCAGATCCTGAGCGGCCACTTCGCCGCTGTGCACGAGGCGCAGGCCCGCCTCGACGAGATCGGCGGCCGGCTCGCCGAACCGATGGCGGATGACGCGATGACGCGGCTCCTGACCGAACAGGGCGAGCTCTTCGAGCTCATGGACCACATCGGCGGTTGGACCTACGAGACCACGATCGACACGGTGCTGACCCGGCTCGGCTTCGACGAGGAGCGGCGGGGTCTGCCCGTCGGGCGGCTCTCGGGCGGATGGCGCAACCGCGCCGCGCTCGCGCAGATCCTCGTGCAGTTACCCGACGTGCTGCTGCTCGACGAGCCGACGAACTTCCTCGACCTCGACGGCGTGAAGTGGATCGAGAACTGGCTCTCGGGTTTCGCCGGCGCCGTGCTCGTCGTCTCGCACGACCGGCAGTTCCTCGACGGGGTCGTCACCCGCATCATCGAGCTCGAGAACTACCGCCTGCAGGAGTACGAGGGCGACTACTCGGCGTACGTGCACGCGAAGCAGTCGCGCCTGAAGATGCTCGAGAAGCAGTTCGCGCACGAAGAGGAGTTGCTCGCCTACGAACAGGCCGCCTCCGCCGCGCGGCGCGAGGCCGCTCGCAACCCGTCGAACGCGGTCGCGCGCCGGCTCGCCGACATCAAGAAGCGGCAGGCGCCGCGCCCGATCGACCAGATCATCACGGGCATCTACGAGGGCCTGCGGGTCTCGAATGACCTGCTCACGGTGACGGGGCTGACGAAGAGCTTCGGCGGCGCGCCGCTGTTCGAGGGGCTCTCGTTCGATCTGCAGCGCGGCGACCGGGTCGCGGTGCTCGGTTCGAACGGCTCGGGCAAGTCGACGCTGCTCGACGTGCTGACCGGCGAGACCGAGGCCGATTTCGGCACGGTGCGCTGGGCGAAGGGGGCGCGCTTCGTGTCGTACAACGCCGTCTACGCCGCGCTCGATATGGAGGACACCGTCGGGCACGCCGTGAACGCCTACCCCGACTCGCTCGCGTTCACCGCGACGAAGAAGAGCGTGAACCGCTTTCTCGCGATGCTGCAGTTCTCGGAGGCCGACCTCAAGCAGAAGATCGGCACGCTCTCGGGCGGTCAGCGCGCACGCGTCGCGATCGCGCAGTGCCTGCTGTCGGGGGCCGCGGTGATCGTGCTCGACGAGCCGACGAACCACCTCGACATCACCTCGACGCAGGTCATGGAGCGGGCGCTGACGCACTTCCCGGGCGCGGTGATCGTGGTGTCGCACGACCGGTTCTTCGTCGACAAGCTCGCCGACCGCCTGCTCGTCTTCGACGGCACGCCGCGCGTGCGCGAGACGGCGGCGACCGGGGCGCTCTGAGCCCTGGTACTGGTGGTCGAGTAGCGACGAAGGAGCGTATCGAGGCCGGGTGACGGGGTCTCGATACGGCGCTGGCGCGCCTACTCGACCACCGGGGTGGGTTCAGGCGGGCTGCGCCGCCCGCCTCCGCTCGAGCCCCTCGAGCAGCAGATCGAGCCCGAACTCGAACTCGGTCTGGTCGTCGCACCAGCCGAGGGTCGACTCGGGGTCGTCGTGCACGACCTCGGCGAGCATCGCGGCCAGGTGCGGGGCGAGCGCGGCGAGCTGCTCGAGTTCGACCGGCGCCGGGGCCGCCCCGTCGTCGCTGAGCTCCTGCACGTAGCCGTACATGCGGCTGCCGATCGCGTGCAGCGAGTGGTGGATGAGGTCGTGCGACATGCCGCCGGCGCGCATGATGCCGACGACGCCGTCGACGTGGCGCATGGCGTTCGGCCCCGAGGCGCCGCGCGCGTTCATGATGTTCGGCAGCCATGGATGTCGCAGCAGCACGCGCCTCGCGCCGAGGATGCGTTCGCGGAGGGCGGGCGCCCAGCCCGAGGCATCCGTCATCTGAGGCGGCGCGAACCCGCCGACCTCGTGCTCGATCTCGGCGAAGACGACCTCGACGAGGCCGTCGAGGATCGCGTCCTTGTTGGGCAGGTGGTAGTAGATCGACATCGCCTCGACGCCGAGCTGCTCGGCGAGTGCGCGCATCGTGAGGGCCTCGATGCCGTCGCGATCGGCGAGTCGCAGCGCGGCTTGCAGCACGCTCTCGCGAGTGAGCTGGGGGCGCATGACCGACCGCTGTGGCATGGTCTCACCTTACAGCGTTAGGCAATCGTCCCCTGGGAGTAGACACGGCGGTGTCGGCGGCGTATCTTACGGCGTAAGTCTTACAACGTAAGGGAGCTACTATGTCCACCGAATCACGTCTGCCGGCGACATCCGCCATCATCCGATCCACGATGCGCGCCGCGGTGGCCGCACGCTTCGGGGCGCCCGAGGTGGTGCACGTCGCCGACATGCCGAAGCCCGAACCAGGGCCCGGCGAACTCCTCGTTCGCGTGCGCGCCTCGACCGTGAGCGTCGCCGACCACCGGATCCGGAGCCGCAGCGTGCCCCGGGGTCTCGGGCTGGCCGTCGGGCCGGTGATCGGGTTCCTCCGCCCGAAGAAGCCGGTGCTCGGCATGGAGGCGTCAGGCGTCGTCGAGCGCGTTGGCGCCGGCGTCACGCGGTTCGCTCCCGGCGACGAGGTCACCGTGATGCGCGGTTCGCGCATGGGCTGCCACGCGGAACTCGTCATCGTCGACGCCGACGGCGAGATCGCGCCGAAGCCCGCGAACCTCTCGTTCGACGAGGCCGCCGCCATCGTCTTCGGCGGGCACACCGCGCTGCGCTACCTGGATGTGGTCACGATCGAGCCCGGCACCCGAGTGCTCGTGAACGGCGCCTCGGGCGCGGTGGGCTCGGCGGTCGTGCAGCTCGCTGCGGCACGGGGCGCCCACGTCACCGCCGTGACGAGCGGGCGGAACGCCGAGCTCGTGCGCTCGCTCGGTGCGAGCGAGGTCGTCGACTACACGCGCGAGGACTTCGCGGCGCGCTCCGGGCCCGGCGCCTCTGCCGACGACGACGCGCGCTTCGACGTGATCGTCGAGTGCGTCGGCAACGCACCGTTCGGCCGCGTCGCCCACCTGCTCCGCCCGGGCGGCGCACTGCTGCTCGTCATCGCCGACCTGTGGGGCATGCTGGCCTCCGGCATGCAGGCGCGCCGGAGCGGCCTCACGGTCGACCACCGCGGCGGGCGCATGGGGCACGAAGGCCTGGAGCGGCTCACGGCCCTCGCCGAGTCGGGCACGCTGCGGCCCGTCATCGACCGCATCTTCGACTTCGACGAGATCGTCGAGGCGCACCGCTACGTCGACACCGGTCGCAAGCGGGGGAGCGTGGTGCTCCGCGTCGGATGACGCAGCGGGTGCGGCCTCGGTCTCAGCGGGTCGCGCGTTCGAGCAGCTCGAGGATGTGCACGTACGGCTCGCCCGTCGCGCGCGTCATGCCGATCTCGCACGTGCGGTTGCACGAGGCGTGCGCGTCGAAGTCGCGTTCGGCGAGCTCCGCCGCCTCGGCCGCGGTTGCCGACGCCGTCAGCTCGGGATGCAGCATGCCGCGGTCGCCGGCGAAGGCGCAGCATCCCCAGGCATCCGGAACCACCGCGTCGACGGCCACCGCGCTCGCGAGCTGCTGCAGGTGGTCGTTCGAGCCGAGCCTCGTGCTCGAGCAGGTCGGATGCAGCGCGAGCGAGTCGAGGCGCTCGCCGACGTCGAGGCCGGGCAGCAGTCGCTCGGCCGCGAAGTCGACCGCGTCGACGATGCGGAGCGAGACGGGAGCGCCATCGAGTTCGCCCACGTTCTCGAGCGCGTGCACGAGGCCCTCGGTGCACGAGGAGTTGTCGCAGACGATCGGCAGGCGCCCGCCGTCGGAGGCGGCGAGCAGGGCGCGCACCGTCTTCTCGATCGCGGTGGCGTAGCCGGCCGCGAGGCCCTTCGACTTCCACGGCGTGCCGCAGCACAGCCCGTCGATGCCGTCGGGCGTGACGAGTCCGACCCCGGCGCGCTCGCAGAGCAGGCGGAACGCGGATGCCGCGCCGATGCCGTCGCCCTCGGGGCCGAACATCGAGCCGACGCAGGCCGAGAAGAAGACCACGTCGCCGGTGGCCGCCGAGGCGTGGGCGCGCTTGGCCCCGCCGCGCGGCAGGTCGGTCGTCCACTGCGGCACGACGTCGGCGCCGAGCACCGCACGTCCCGCCGCGCTCGCCGCGGTGGCGATCGGCGGCACTGCCTTCGCGGCCGTGAGCGCGAGTGCGGCACCCCGCGTCACGGGGCCCCAGGTCTTCGCGAGACCCGCCGCGATCGCGCGGGTGGGCGCGTTCGCCTCCTGCTCGCGCAGACGCCGCACGAGGTCGCCGGTGTTGATCATCACGGGGCACGCGGTCTGGCACATGCCGTCGGCGGCGCACGTCTCGACCGAGGCGTACTCCTCGGCGGCGGCGAGGCGGGCGTCGAGCGCGGCGTCGCCCGACGCCCGGGCCGCGGCTCGCGCCCGGCGCACCGCGATGCGCTGACGCGGGGTGATCGTGACGTCCTTGCTCGGGCAGACCGGCTCGCAGTAGCCGCACTCGACGCAGCGGTCGACCTCTGGCTCGACCTCAGGCGTCAGCTTCAGGTGCTCGAGGTGGGCGGTCGGCGAGTCGGTGAGCAGCACGCCGGGGTTCAGCACGCCGGCGGGGTCGCACAGTGCCTTGACCTCGCGCATGACGGCGTAGAGCTCGGCGCCGAACTGGCGCTCGACGAACGGCGCCATGATGCGGCCCGTGCCGTGCTCGGCCTTCAGGGTTCCGCCGGCGCCCAGAACGAGGGCGACGAGCTCCTCGGTGAAGCGCTCCTGCCGGAGGATCGCGTCGGCCGCGGTGAAGTCCTCGGTGAGGAGGAAGTGGATGTTGCCGTCCTTCGCGTGCCCGAAGATGACCGCGTCGGCGTAGCCGTGGCGATCGAAGAGGGTCTGGAGCGCCGCGCAGGTCGCGGCCAGCTGCTCGACGGGCACGGCGATGTCCTCGAGCAGCGCGGTGGTGCCCGGCCGCCGCGCACCGGCGATCGCCGCGTAGAGGCCCTTGCGGAAGTGCCAGAGGAGGGCGCGCTCCTTCGCATCGCGCGTGACGTCGAGTGCGGGTGCGCCGGCGGCGGCGAGGGCGGCCCCGGCGAGGGCGAGCTGCGCGGCGAGGTCGTCGTCGTCGCGGCCGTGGTACTCCACGAGCAGGGCCGCGTGCCCGTCGATCGCCAGGTCGTCGATGATGCCGGATGCCGCGGGGTCGGCCTGGATCACGCGCAGCGACGCGGCATCCATCAGCTCGAGGGTGGCGGCGCCCGTCTCGACGAGCACCGGGAGGATGCCGGTGGCCGCGTCGAGCGTCGGGAAGACGACGAGCGCCGTCGCGATGCTCGACGCGATCGGCACGGTGTCGAAGACCGCCTCGGCGACGAAGCCGAGCGTGCCCTCGCTGCCGACCATGAGGTGCGCGAGGATCTCGACCGGCTCGGTGAAGTCGAGGAAGGAGTTCAGGCCGTAGCCCATCGTGTTCTTGCCGCGGTACTGCCGCTCGATCTCGGTGCGGAGGTCGGGCCGGCCGCGCACGAGATCGCGGAGCCGGGCGATGCCCGCATGCAGCTCGGGTTCGGCGGCGGCGAGCCGCCGGTCGGCATCGGGCAGCGAGGTGTCGACGATCGTGCCGCTCGGCAGTGCGAAGGTGAGCGAGGCGAGCGTGCGGTAGCTGTTGTGGTGCGTGCCGCAGGCCATGCCGCTCGAGTTGTTCGCGATCACGCCGCCGATCGTCGCGGCGATCTCGCTGGCCGGATCTGGTCCGAGCTTCCGGCCGTGTCGGACGAGTCGGGCGTTGACCTGCCGCACCGTCGCGCCGGGCTGCACGCGGACGCGGTCGCCGCCGGCCTCGGGCTGGATGCGGCGGAACGCGGTGCGCGTGTCGAGGAGGATCCCCTTGGTCGAGGCCTGGCCCGACAGGCTCGTGCCGCCCGAGCGCACGGTGACGCCGAGTCCGGTCTCGGCCGCGAAGCGGAGAACCGCCGAGACCTGCTCGAGACTCCGCGGCGTGACCACCGCGGAGGGCGTCAGCAGCACGTGCGAGGCGTCGACGCCCGCGACGATGCGGTCGAACTCGGTCACCGAGACATCCGATGCCGTCGAACCGGAACTCGGGGCGGTGGAACCGAGCACTCGCTCGAGATCGGCGGCGAGCCGGGCGTCGCCCGGGTCGACGGCGGAGCGATGGGCGGTGGCTGACACGGTCATGCGGTGCGGCTTCCTGTGACTGCTGGGCGTGCGGTGCGCACGCGGATCGCCGAGAGGGCGGCGACCACGAGGCAGATGACGGCGGTCGCGACGAAGGTCGCGGGGGCGGTGGGATCTTCGGTGAAGAACAGGATCGCGGCGGGCACGAAGCTGCCGCCGGCGGCGCCGCAGGCGACGAGCACTCCCGTGGCCCGTGCGGCTTCGTCGTCGTCGAGGCGGTCGAGTGCGAGGCCCACCGTGAGCGCGTAGGTCGGGGCGAGGGCGACGACGGCGACGCCGATCGCGACGAGTCCGAAGGCCGGGGCCGTCGGCGTGACCACGGCGGCGATGCCGAGCACCACCGCTGCGGTGAGCATGCCGCCGAGCAGGGCCCGCCGGGTCGAGACGCCGCCGCGCAGCATGGCCGAGGAGATGAACCGGCCGACGGCCATGAGTCCCCAGAACAGCGAGGTGCCGATCGCCGCCGCTGCAGGGTCGACCCGCAGCAGTTCGGCAGGGATCACGGCCGACCACCCGGCGAACACGGTCTCGACGCCGACGTAGAGGGGGAGCGCGATCGCGAGGGGCAGGAGCGCCAGCACGCTCGCACGACGAAGGCCGCGGCTGCGCCCCCGCTCACCGCGCACCGGCGCGACGGTGCCACGAGCTCCGGCGAACAGCGCGAGAGCCGCAGCGGCCTGCGCGACGGCGACCACGACAAGCACGAGCGAGGGCCGATCGATGCCGGCGGCCAGGGCGACGAGGAGCGGCGTGAGGGCCGCGGTGACCGCGACCGTCGCGGTGAGCGCGGTGAGCATGGTGGCCGTCGACGAGGTCGAGGCGGCCTTCGACGCGACGCTCGCCGATGCCTCCGTGAGCCCGAACCCGAGGCCGGCGAGGGCGGCGAAGGCGATGAACGTCGGTGCGGTGCCCGCGAGGGCGCCGCCGCCGAGTGCGGCGGCCTGCACGAGACATCCGATCGCCGCCAGATGCAGCGCCCGCACGTGGCGCAGCACGAGACCCGACGCGAGCACGCCGGCGAGCAGGCCGCCGAAGAGGGCCGGGATGGCGGAGACGACGGATGCCCCGACGCTCTGCTCGACCGACGGGAGCACGGCGGGGATGGCAGCCGCGGTCGCACCCAGGCCGGCGAACGCGGCGTAGAGCCCCCGGATCGCCGGGGTCACGGGCGGCGCGCGCGGAGGTGGTGCACCGCCGCATAGGTGTTGCGGATCGCCTCCATCGACTGGTCGTAGCTCGCCTGAGCGACGCCGATGAAGACGCAGTCGACGACCATGAGCTGTGCGATGCGGCTGCCGAGCGCGCCCGAGCGGAACCCGGTCTCGCGGGCGGCGGTCGTCAGCACGATGTCGGCGTGCTCGGCGAGGGGCGACTGGTCGTGGTTGGTGATCGCGATCGTCGTGGCACCCGAGGCGCGGGCGATCGCGAGGAACTCGAGGGTGTCGACCGTGCCGCCGCTGTGCGACACGGCGATCGCGACGGCATCGGGCCGAAGCGTCGCCGCCGAAGTCCACGCGGCGTGCGGGTCGGACCAGTTGAGCGCGGTGCGGCCGATGCGGGTGAGCTTCTGCTGCAGGTCGAGGCCGACGAACGAGCTCGCGCCGACGCCGAAGATGTCGATGCGCGGCGACGCGCCCACGGCGTCGACGGCGGCGCGCAGGGCCTCGGTGTCGAGTGCCTTGGCCGTGTCGGCGATCGAGAGCGTCTCGGCCATCGAGACCTTGGCCACGATGTCGTCGAGGGTGTCGTCGCGATCGATGTCACCCGAGATCTCGGGCAGGCCCGCCGTCTCGAACGTCTCGCGCGCGACGTCGCGGAGCACGTCCATGCGGAGGTCTTTGAGGTGCTCGTAGCCCATGCGCTTGCAGAAGCGCACGACCGAGGTGGTCGAGGTGTCGCAGCGCGCCGCGAGCTCGGCGATCGAGAGTTCGGCGATCAAGGCCGGCTGCGACACGAAGAGCGACGCGATGCGCTGCTCGCTCGGTCGCAGCTCGGGCATGATCGCCCGGATGCGCACGAGCACGGGGCGCTGGCCGTGCTCGTCGGCTCGGGGCTCGTGCGTGGGCATCAGCTCTCCTCGTCGATGACACTCGATGCCCCAACGGGGGGCGGTGCTGACAACACTAGAAGAAATTTTGTTACATGCCTAGCTGATGTGATGTACTTTTGTGACCTACTGAGATCATCGATGCTCTTCGAGCCGGCGCACACAGCGCAGTACCACCCGGACGAGGCAGCACCCTAGCCCTGAGGAGTTCCCCCATGAACGGAGGCAACCGCGGTGCACGCGGCGCCCTCGCAGCGGTCGGCCTGGCAGCGGCCGTCGCACTGACGATCACCGGCTGCAGCTCGGCGAAGCCGACGCCCACCGACGAGGCCGCCGCCGGCGGCACGCTCGTCGTCGGCGTCACGAGCGACCCCGACACGCTCTTCCCCTGGAAGGCCACGCAGTTCCAGGCCGTCAACGTGCTGCAGAACCTGTACGGCACGCTCACCGAGTTCGACGCCGACCTGAACGTCGTGCCCGGGCTCGCCGAGTCGTGGGAGGCGTCGGAAGACGGCCTCACCGTGACCTTCAAGCTCCGCGAGGGCGTCACCTTCGCCGACGGCTCCGCCTTCGACTCCGAAGACGTGAAGTTCTCGCTCGAGGCCATCCAGGCCGAGGCCACCGCGGCCGTCGCCCGCACCTCGCTCGCCTCCGTCGCGTCCGTCGAGGCGCCCGACGAGCAGACCGTCGTGCTCACGCTGAGCGCGCCCGACGCCGCTCTGCCGGCGAACCTCGCCGTCATCAACATGGCGATGCTCTCGTCGGACGACACCGAGGCCGAGCTGAACACCACGCCGAACGGCACCGGGCCGTTCGTGCTCGAAGACCGCAAGGCCAGCCAGTCGCTGACGCTCGCCAAGAACGACGCGTACTGGGGCGATGTCGCCGAGCTCGACACGGTCGAGTTCCGCGTCATCCCCGACGAGTCCTCGATCGTGTCGGCGATGCAGTCGGGCAACGTGCAGCTCGCCGTGTTCGACGACCCGCTCGTCGCGCAGACCGCCGAGAGCGGCACGGTCAGCGTGGAGAAGACTCCGCAGCTCAGCTACCACGCGCTGCAGCTGAACGCGCGCCGCGGCGACCTCGCCGACGTCAACGTGCGTCTCGCGATCCAATGCGCCGTCGACCGCCAGGAGGTGCTCGACACCGCAGCCCTCGGCGAGGGCGAGGTGACCGGCCCGATCACGTCGCCGGCCTACCGCTCGGACCCCGACGCCCGCCCCTGCCCCGAGCGCGACCTCGACCAGGCCGCGAAGTACCTCGACAAGGCCGGCAAGTCCGACGGCGTCACGATCAAGACGATCGTCTCGCAGGGCGAGTACGCGACGAGCGTCAACGAGGCGCAGAACCTCAAGGCCCAGCTCGCCGAGGCGAACATCACGCTCGAGCTCGAGGTGCTCGAGTCGGGTGCCTTCGTCGACCGCTGGATCGCCGCCGACTTCGATGCGGCCGTCGCCCTCAACGGCGGACGCCCCGACCCCGACGGCATGTACGGCCGCTACTTCACGAGCACGGGCAACCTGAACCAGGTCGCCGGCTACAGCTCGCCCGAGCTCGACGCGCTGTTCGCCGAGGGCAAGCAGAGCTCCGACGCCGATGAGCGCAAGGACATCTACGCGCAGATCTCGGAGAACCTCGAAGACAACGCCGCGTGGATCTGGCTCTTCACGAGCTACTCCTACACCGCAGCCGCGTCGGAGGTGCAGGGCTTCACGCCCATGGCCAACGGGTCGCTGCAGTACCTCCGCACCACGACGGTCAACTAAGACCCCGAACGGCGCGGCGCCTCACACATGCGCCGCGCCGTTCGGTTCGACTCCGCTCAACCCACGGAAGACCATGCTTCGACGACTCTTCAGGAACCCGGTGCTCCGGCGCATCCTCGCCGCACTGGCGACGCTGCTCGGCGTTGCGGTGTTCGTCTTCATCATGTTGCGGGCGATCCCCGGCAACCAGATCACGGCCGGCCTCGGCACAGAGGCCGCCGCCCTCACGCCCGCTCAGCAGCAACAGCTCGAGGCGTACTACGGCCTCGACCAGCCGCTCATCGTGCAGTTCTTCAGCTGGCTCGGCAACATCTTCACCGGCAACCTCGGCTTCTCGGCCCGGGCGCAGCAGAGCGTGCTCGAACTGACGGCGCAGTCGCTGCCGGTCACCATCGAGCTCGCGATCTTCTCGATCGTGCTCGCGCTGCTCATCGGCATCCCGCTCGGCATGCTGTCGGCCTCGAAGCCCGACTCGCCCCGCGACGCCTTCGGGCAGGTCGTCGGCCTCGCCGGCCTCTCGATCCCCGCTTTCCTGCTCGCGACGACGCTGCTCGCAGTGCTCGCGTCCAGCTTCGGGTTCAACCCGAACGGTCAGGGCTACGCCTACTTCCTCGACGACCCGTGGCTGAACCTGCAGCAGATGCTGCTGCCGTCGATCGTGCTCGGCTTCGGCATCGCCGCCCCGATCATGCGCACGACCCGCACCGCCGTGCTCGAGATCCGCTCGAACGACTTCATCCGCACGGCGAGGGCCAAGGGTGTGCCGCCCCGCCGGCTTCAGGCGAAGCACGTGCTCGGCAACGCGCTCGTGCCGATCGTCACGATGACCGGCCTGCAGTTCGGCTACCTGCTCGGCGGCGCCGTGGTGGTCGAGCAGATCTTCTCGCTGCCGGGCATCGGCCGTCAGGTGCTGCTCGGCATCCAGCAGAAGGAGTACGCGCTCGTGCAGAGCACGGTGCTGATCATCGCGCTCTCGTTCGTGATCGTGAACCTGCTCACCGATGTGCTCTACCGCATGATCGACCCGAGGGTGCGTGCCGCATGACCGACATCACCCAGACCGCGACCCTCGCTCCCGGCGGCGGGCGCACCATGGAGCGCGTGCGTCTGCTCCTCCGCAGCCGGAGCGGCCTCGTCGGCCTCATCATCGTCATCGCGCTGGGCGTGCTCAGTCTGCTCTCGGCGTTCGGCCTGCTGCCCTACGACCCGATCGTGCAGGACCCGCCCGCCCGCCTGCAGCCGCCGTCGGCGGAACACTGGTTCGGCACCGACCAGTTCGGCCGTGACGTGTTCTCCCGCGTCGCCGCGGGCGTGGCCAACTCGGCGCTCATCTCGCTCGTCGCGGTGGCATTCGCCGCGCTCGTCGGCACGTTCTGCGGTCTCGTCGCGGGGTTCTACCGCGGCGTCTCCGACGGAGTGATCTCGGGTGTGACGAACGTGCTGTTCGCGTTCCCGCCGCTGCTGCTCGCGCTCGCTCTCGCCTCGGTGTTCGACCGCAACTGGTTCACGATCGCCGTGGCCATCGCGATCGTGTACGTGCCGATCTTCATCCGCGTGACGCGCGGGCCGGTGCTCTCGCTCCGCGAGATCGAGTACGTGAAGGCGGCGACGAGCACGGGGCAGAGCCGCTCGATGGTGATGTTCCGGCACGTGCTGCCCAACATCACCTCGATCATCATCGTGCAGGTCACGCTGTCGCTCTCGTGGGCAGTGCTCACCGAGGCCTCGCTCAGCTTCCTCGGCCTCGGCACCCCTCCGCCGGCCCCGTCGCTCGGCTCCATGATCTTCGAGGCGCGCACGCTCATCGGCATCGCACCGTGGACCATGATCGCGCCCGGCGCGGTCGTCGTCCTCCTCGTCGTCGGACTGAACCTGCTCGGAGACGGCCTGCGCGACGCACTCGACCCCAGAAACAGAGGAAAGAAATGACGCTCGACGACGACCTGTCGAACCTCGCCACCGAGGCGAGCAACCCGCGCTACGCGGAGCTCGACCGCATGAGCGTCGCTGAGATCGCCGCCGCCATGAACGAAGCGGACGCCACGGTTCCCGGCGCCGTCAATCGCGCACTGCCGCAGATCGTTCCGGCGATCGCGGCGGCGAGCGAGCGGATGTCGCGTGGCGGGCGCCTCGTCTACGTCGGCGCCGGCACGCCCGGCCGCATCGCCGTGGTCGACGCCTCGGAGTGCCCGCCGACGTTCAGCACGCCGCCCGAGCTCGTCTTCGCCATCATGGCGGGCGGGGCCTCGGCGATCGTCACCCCGACCGAGGGTGCCGAAGACGACGCCGATGCCGGCGCGGCCGCGATCGACGCGGCGAACATCGGGCCGCTCGACACCGTGATCGGCATCGCGTCGAGCGGCCGCACGCCGTACGTGATCGCGGCGATCGAGCGTGCTCGCGGGCGCGGCGCCCTCACGGTCGGCCTCTCGTGCAACGTCGACACGGCGCTGAGCGCTGCCGCGGAGTTCCCCATCGAGGTGGCGGTCGGCCCCGAGGTGCTCACGGGCTCGACACGCTTGAAGGCCGGCACGGCCCAGAAGCTCGTGCTCAACATGTTCTCGACGATCGTGATGGTGCAGCAGGGCAAGACCTACGGCAGCTTCATGGTCGACCTGAAGCCGACCAACCACAAGCTCCGCGACCGCGCGGTGCGAATGGTGGCCGAGATCGCCGGGGTGACGCGCGAGCAGGCGGTGGCAACGCTCGAGGGCAACGGCTACGACGTGAAGACGGCCGTGCTCGTGCTCGCCCGCGGTGTGTCGCAGGCCGAGGCCGAGTCGCGCCTGGCGGCGGCCGGCGGCCGACTCCGACCCGCGATGGAAGGTGCATGATGCGCGTTCTCGGCATGATCTCGGGCACCTCGCACGACGGCATCGACGTCGCCGTCGTCGAGTTCACCGAACAGGGCGGCGCGCTCTCGGGCCGGGTGCTCCACGACGCCACGACCTCCTACGCGCCGGCCCTGCGCGAGCGGCTCATCGCCGCCCTGCCTCCGGCGCCGACGACGCTCGCCGAGATCTGCGAGCTCGACACGCTCATCGGTCAGGCGTTCGCCGATGCGGCGCTCGCTGCACGCGACGCGGTGGGCGGAGTCGACGCGGTCGCCTCGCACGGCCAGACCGTGTACCACTGGGTCGACGGTGCGCACGCGCTCGGCACCCTCCAGATCGGCCAGCCCGCGTGGATCGCCGAGCTGCTCGGTGTGCCGGTGGTCTCCGATGTGCGCATCCGCGACATCGTCGCCGGCGGTCACGGCGCCCCGCTCGTCTCGTTCCTCGACGAGTTGCTGCTCCGCGGCCGCACGGGCGTCTCGGCAGCGCTGAACCTCGGCGGCATCTCGAACATGACCGTCGTCGGCGAGAGCTCGCTCGTCGCGTACGACATCGGTCCGGCGAACGCGCTCGTCGACGCCGTCGTCGTCGACGAGGGCCTGAACGACCTCGGCTACGACGACGACGCGCGCATCGCATCGGGCGGCACCGTCGACGAAGAGCTCCTCGCGCTGCTCCTCGCCGACCCGTACTACGCCCTGACGGCGCCGAAGAGCACGGGCAAGGAGCACTTCCACCTCGCCTACGTGCGTGCTGCCGAGGCGCGCCTCGGTCGCTCGCTCGAGGTCGCAGACCTCGTGCGAACGCTAACCGAGCTCACGGTGCAGACCGTCGCCCGCGATGTGCGGGCTGTCGGCATCGGCTTCCTCGCGGTCTCGGGTGGTGGATGCCGCAATCCGCTGATCCTCGGCGGGCTCCGCGCAGCACTGCCCGAGGTCGAGGTCGTGCTCGCCGACGAGCTCGGCGCCCCGGCCGACAGCAAAGAGGCCATCGCCTTCGCGCTCATCGGCTGGTGCACCATGCACGGCGTCCCGTCGACGGTGCCCGGCGGCACGGGGGCACGCGCTCCGCGCATCCTCGGCACCATCACGCCCGGCGACGGCCCGCTCGTGCTGCCGAAGCCGGTCGACGCCCTGCGCTCGCTCGTGCTCGAGGCGGGGCGCTGAACCGTGACTGCGACGCTTCGACCCGCGACGAGCGATGACCACGGCGCGATCGTCGCCGTCTTCCTCGCCTGCTGGCGCGAGAGCTACGTCGGCGTGCTGCCGGCCGCCGCGATCGAGGCGATGACCGATGCGCGGGCGCAGTCGCTCTGGCGTCGGGTGTTGGCCTCGACCGAGGGCACGGTGCTCGTCGCCGAGCATGACGGCCGGGTGCTGGGCGTCACCCGCTTCGCACCCGGGCAGCAGGGCGAAGACGGTGCGGTGCATTCGCTCTACGTCTCGCCCGACGCCCGCGGTCTCGGCCTCGGCACGCGCCTGCTCGACGCCGCGTACGAGTCGCTGAGCGACGGCGGCGCGGAGTCGGTCGCACTCTGGGTCTTCGCGGCGAACGCCCCGTCGATCGCGTTCTACGAGAGCCGCGGCTGGCTGCCCGACGGGGGAGCGCGCACGCAGGCCGAGTTCGGCGAGCCCGAGCTGCGCCTCCGTCGTGGTGGGCGGGGTGCGGCATGACGAGGCTCGCGGAACTCCGGGTGCACCGGGTGCCGAGTCCGCTCGTGCGTCCGTTCGTCACGGCGATCCGTCGTGCCGACGAGATCGACGTGATGCTCGTCGAGGCCGTCGACAGCGACGGGCGCAGCGGTTGGGGCGAGGCGCCCACGAGCTGGCGCGTGACCGGGGAGAGCCCCGAGAGCGTGCGGGCGGCGGTCGCCGGACCGATCGCCGAGGCGGTGCTCGGTGTGCAGATCGCCGATCGTGAGCAGTGGGCCGCGGCGATCGCGACCGCGGTCGTCGGCAACAGCTCGGCGAGGAGCGCCGTCGAGTGCGCGCTGACCGACCTGGCCGCCCAGATCGCCGGATGCCGCGTCGCCGACCTTCTCGGCGCAGCACCCCGCGCCGCCCAGGTCCAGACCGACATGACGCTCTCCGCGGGGTCCGTCGACGATCTCGTGGCGCGAGCCCGGGGCCACATCGACGACGGGTTCGGCTGCATCAAGGTCAAGGCGTCGGCGGGCGAACCCGTCGTGCCGGCGCTCGCAGCACTCCGCGCCGAACTCGGCCCGGCGGTCGCGCTGCGCGTCGACGCCAACCAGGCGTGGACGCCCGACGACGCGATCCGGATCATCCGCGATGCGGAGGACGCCGGGGTCGGTCTCGAACTCGTCGAGCAGCCTGTGGCCGCGGGCGACCTCGACGGCCTCGCCGCCGTGACGGCCGCCGTCGACACCCCGATCCTCGCCGACGAGTCGGTCTGGACGACCCTCGACCTCCGTCGCATCGTGCGTCGCCGCGCGGCGGACCTCGTCAACATCAAGCTCGCGAAGACGGGCGGCCCCGCCGAGGCGCTCCGCCTCGCCGCCGAAGCGCGGGCGGCGGGCGTCGAGGTGCTCGTCGGCTGCATGATGGAGAGCGCCGTCGGCGTCGCCTCCGCCGCGTCGCTCGCCGCCGCGATCCGCCCCGATGCCGTGCACGACCTCGACGCGGGCCTGTGGCTTCGCACCTCCCCGGTCGGCGGCGGACTCGCGTACTCCGCCGATCGTGCCGTGCTGTCGGATGCCCCGGGGCTCGGCATCCTCGGCCTCGCCGGGCGGGTGGCGGCATGAGCGCGCCCGAGATCCTCCAGGCCGCGGCCGCGGCGATGATCGCGCCGACCGCAGGGGCACCCGCCGGCTGCGTGCTCGGCGTGGACATCGACGGCGCGCGGCACGTGGCGACAGCAGGACTCGCCGCGCCGGAGCTTCCGGCGCCCGTGCCGATGCGCCGTGGCACCCTGCACGACCTCGCATCGGTCAGCAAGGCCGTCGGAACGACGACCGCGCTGCACCGCCTCGCCTCGGCGGGCGCGCTCGACTTCGACGACCTCGTCACGAGGTTCGTGCCGAGTTTCGGCGGCGACGCCGAGACGAGCATCCGCGACCTCCTGCTGCATCGCGCCGGCCTCTGGGAATGGCAGCCGCTCTACCTCCCACCGGGTGACGATCCCTTCGCGACGATCGAAGCGCTCCCGCTCCGGTACGCCCCGCGCAGCGAGCGCCACTACTCCGACCTCGGGTTCATGCACCTCGGCCGCGTCGTCGAGGTCGCCGCCGCACTCCCGCTCGATGATGCGGTTCGCGATCTCGTGGCGAGACCGCTCGGCCTCCGCTCGCTGGGCTACGGGCCGGTCGAAGGCGATGCGGCGACGAGTTCGCGAGGAGACGAGGCCGAACGGCGCATGGTCGCCACGGGGCATCCGTACCCCGTCTCATGGGGCGATGCGGGCTTCGCCTGGCGTACCGGCCCCGTCAACGGCGAGGCCAACGACGGCAACTGCTTCCACGCCTTCGGCGGCGTCGCCGGTCACGCGGGGCTCTTCGGCTCCATCGACGACGTGCTCGACGTCGCTGCGGCGCTCAGCCGGGCCGACGAGCGGCCCGAGCTCTGGACCCCCGAGGTCACGGCGGATGTCGTGGCGGCCGGCCCCGACGCCGAGCAGGCGCTCGGCTGGCGGCGCCGCGAACTCATCGTGCAGGGCGAGCGGATGCCGCTCGTCTGGCACCCCGGATTCACTGGCTGCGCCGTGGGCTTCGTGCCCGGGCGCGGCATCGCCGTGGCCTTCGCGAGCAATCGCCTGCTCGCCGCCGAGCCACGGCCCACCGACCTCCACTGGCAGCGCGTGCTCGATGCGCTCGCCTCGATTCTCAGCACACAGGAGTGAACGCGACATGACCACGAACGAACCGGTGCTCCGCATCAGCGGCCTCTCGGTCGCCTTCCGCTCGGGCGGGGAGCTCATCACCGCCGTGAACGACGTCTCGATCGACGTCGCCGCCGGCGAGACCGTCGCCATCGTGGGCGAGTCGGGCTCGGGCAAGTCGACGACCGCTGCCGCGATCAACCGGCTGCTGCCCGAGAACGGCGTCATCACGGCGGGCAGCATCCGCTTCGAGGGCCGCGAGATCACCGAGCTCGGCGAGAACGAGCTCGTGAAGCTCCGTGGCGCGGGCATCGGCCTCGTGCCGCAGGACCCGATGTCGAACCTCAACCCGCTCATGCGGGTCGGCGAGCAGATCGGCGAGGCGCTCGAGGTGCACGGCTACGGCACCGGCGAGGCCGTGCGCGCCCGCGTGGTCGAGCTGCTCGAACTCGTCGGCATCCCCGAACCCGAGCAGCGCTCGCGGCAGTACCCGCACGAGTTCTCGGGCGGCATGCGCCAGCGCGCCCTCATCGCCATGGGCCTCGCGTGCCGGCCGCGACTGCTCATCGCCGACGAGCCGACCTCGGCCCTCGACGTCACGGTGCAGCGCCGCATCCTCGACCAGCTCGACCAACTGACCGGCGAGATGGGCACCGCGGTGTTCCTCATCACCCACGACCTGGCGCTCGCCGCCGAGCGCGCCGACCGCATCGTCGTGATGTTCCGCGGCAGCATCGTCGAGACCGGCACCTCGCAGGAGGTGCTCGCGAACCCGCAGCACGAGTACACGAAGCAGCTCCTCGCCGCGGCCCCGAGCCTCGCCTCGCGCCGCGAACCGCTGCCGATCCGCAGCGGCGACGTCGACGCGCGCCCGCTCGTCGAGGTGACCGACCTCCGCAAGGAATTCCACCTGCGTTCGCCGAAGGCGGGGGAGCCCACGACGTTCACCGCCGTCGACGGCGTGAGCTTCACGATCCCGCGCGGCAAGACGGTCTCGATCGTGGGGGAGTCGGGGTCGGGCAAGTCCACGACGGCCAACCTCGTGCTCGGGCTCGAGCAGATCACCTCTGGGCGCATCGCCTTCGACGGCACCGACCTCACCGCCCTGAAGCGCCGCGAGCTCTTCGCGTTCCGTCGCCGGGTGCAGCCCGTGTTCCAGAACCCGTACGCCTCGCTCGACCCGCGCTACACGGTCGAGGAGTCGATCGCCGAGCCGTTGAAGGTGCACCGCATCGGCAACGCGGCCGACCGCCGCAAGCGCGTGGCCGAGCTGCTCGAGCAGGTCGCGCTGCCGGTCGCGATGTCTTCGCGCCTGCCGCACGAGCTCTCGGGCGGCCAGCGCCAGCGCGTCGCGATCGCCCGAGCCCTCGCGCTCGAGCCCGAGCTCGTCGTGCTCGACGAGGCCGTGTCGGCGCTCGACGTGCTTGTGCAGGCGCAGATCCTCGAGCTGCTCGCGGGGCTGCAGTCCCGCCTCGGCCTCAGCTACCTGTTCATCAGCCACGACCTCGCGGTCGTGCGCATGATCTCCGACGAGGTGCACGTCATGCAGTGCGGCCGCATCGTCGAGAGCGGCACGCCCGAGCAGATCTTCGACGACCCGCAGGACCCGTACACGCAGGAGCTGCTGGCGGCGATCCCGGGGGCGGCACTCGCGTCCTGAGCCGTAAGGCGCTCCGTTCGCCTATGCCCTGCCGTCGAACACGAGCCCGCGCAGCAGCACCTCGAGCGAAGCCTGCACGCGCGCATCCGTCCACGACTCCGGGTCTTCGACGGCCTTGACCTCGTAGCCGCGGCAGTAGAGGTAGAGGATGTCGGCGATGTGCGCGGCCGTCTCGAGGTCGACGGATGCCCCGTCGCGCTCGACGTGCTCGGCACCGGCGAGGAACTTCTCGTACGTGGCATCCGTCACCCCGCGCACGACCCGGTAGGCGCGTTCGTTGGCGCCGTGCACGTCGGCGATGACCTCGATCCAGAGGCTGCGCAGCACGTTCTCCTCGGGGGAGGAGGTGCACATCCACCGGGCGAGGGCGGCGAGGCGCTCGACACCCACGAGCTCGCCGAGGTGTTCATGGCGTTCGACGTCCCACTGGGCGCGGGCATGGTCGAGGGCGTTGGCCATGAGAAGCGCGCGCGAGGGCACGAAGTTCGTGATGTACGCGGTCGAGCGGCCGAGGCGTTCGGCGACGGCGCGCAGGGTCACGGCTCGCGTACCGCGCTCGCGGGCGACCTCGACGGTCGCGCGAGCGATGTCGGCGAGGCGTTCATCGGTGTCGACGTCGATCGGCACGGTGCCCTCCCTCTCTCGGTTGGTGCTCGGTTGACAGCATGCCAGTTGCGCCGGTACGTTTCAAAACACTGTTTTAGTACGAGCGGATGTCTCATGGCCGCCGACAATCGATGGAGAGGATCACGCATGACCGCGAACGGCACCGCGACCGGCACCGCGAACGGCGGCGTCTCGTTCTGGCTGCAGCAGCTCGGGCTGCCCGCCCCGCGCCCGGCACTGCCCGGCGATCTCGACGTCGATGTCGCGATCGTCGGCGCCGGCTACACCGGCCTCTGGGCGGCGTACTACCTGAAGCGCGACCAGCCAGACCTGCGCGTCGCCGTGCTCGAGCGGCGCTTCGCCGGCTACGGAGCATCGGGCCGCAACGGCGGCTGGCTCACCAACTCCGTCACCGGCGGCCGCGAGCAGTACGTGAAGACGCACGGCCGCGACGCCGCGATCGCCCAGCAGCTCGCGCTCAACGCGACGGTCGACGAGGTCATCGCCGTCGCGGCCGCCGAGGGCATCGACGCCGACCTCCACAAGGGCGGCGAGCTCGTCGTCGCCTACACGCCGGCGCAGCTCGCCCGGCTGAAGACCACGGTCGCCGCCGAGCAGTCGTGGCCGGCGACCGACGTCGAACTCCTCGACGCGACGCAGGCGGCCGCACGCGTGAACGTGGCCGGCACGCTCGGGGGGCTCTGGCACCCGCATTGCGCACGCCTGCACCCGGCGAAGCTCGCCCTCGGCCTCGCCGCAGCGGTCGAGCGCCTCGGCGTGACGATCTACGAGGGCACCACGGTCACCGAGATCCGCCCCGGTGAAGCGCGCACCGACCACGGCACGGTGCGCGCCGCCCACGTGCTGCGTGCCACCGAGGGCTTCACGCCGGACCTGCGCGGCGAGCACCGCACCTGGCTGCCGATGAACTCGTCGCTCATCGTGACCGAGCCGCTCGCGGCATCCGTCTGGAATGAAATCGGATGGAACGATCGAGAGACGCTCGGCGACATGGCCCACGTCTACATGTACGCGCAGCGCACCGCCGACGATCGCATCGCGTTCGGCGGCCGCGGTGTGCCCTACCGCTACGGCTCGCGCGTCGATCAAGACGGCCGCACCCAGCAGGCCACGATCGAGAGCCTCGGCGCGCTGCTGGCGCGCTTCTTCCCGGCAGCAGCGGATGCCTCGATCGATCACGCCTGGTCGGGGGTGCTCGGCGTGCCCCGTGACTGGGCCGCGACCGTCGGCCACGACCGCGCCACCGGACTCGGCTGGGCCGGCGGCTACGTCGGCACCGGCGTGACCGCGACGAACCTCGCCGGCCGCACCCTGCGCGACCTCGTGCTCGACCGCGACACCGAGCTCACCCGGCTGCCCTGGGTCGGCCACCGCGCGCGCAAGTGGGAGATCGAGCCGTTGCGCTGGCTCGCGGTGCAGGCGATCTACGGGGCGTACCACGCCGCCGACCGCACCGAGTTGCGCGGCCGGGCGACCACGTCGCCGATCGCCCGCGTCGCCGACCTCGTCGCGGGCCGCTGACGTGGCAGGGGAGCACCGGACCGTCGCGGGGCTCGGCCCGCTCGAGCGCGACCTCGGCGAGCGCTCGCCGAAGCCGACCGCCCTTACCGAGGGTGTTTTCGAGGCCTCCGATTCGCTCTGGAGCCGCGACGGCCTCGACGCCGGTTACTGGGAGTGCACGCCCGGCCGCTTCACGGCGACCCGAGACGGCTACACCGAGATCTGCCAGATCCTCTCGGGGCGTGTGACGATCGAGGTCGAGGCGCAGGAGCCCGTCACGCTCGGTGCGGGCGACACCCTCGTCATGCCGAGCGGATGGCGCGGGGTCTGGGTCGTGCTCGAGACCGTGCGCAAGCTCTACGTGATCGTCGATGACGCGCCTGCAGCGTAGGTCGCGGGCGAGCCGCCTTCGATCGGTGCCGTCGAGTTCGGATCGTGCTTCGCGCTATTCGCGACCGCCATTCCGAGCGATGCTCGGCGACGGGACGAACTGGATCTCTTCGCTCGGCGGCGACACGATCCAGTAGAGCTCGGCTCGCTCGGAGGCCTGGTTCGAGATGCGGTGCGGCATCGAGCTCTGGAACTCGATGCTGTCGCCCGCGCTCATCGAGAAGTACTGCTTGCCGAGCTGCAGCAGCACGGTGCCGACGACGACGATGAGCACTTCGAACGAATCGCCGTGCGTGTACGGGTGTTCGCCGGTCGAACCACCCACCGCGAACTCACCGCCGTAGATCTCCATCGGCGAGTCGGGTCGTTGCGTCACGAGCGTCTTGCGGTATCCCGATTGGTCGTCGAGCACCGGCGACTGAAGGCGACTCGCACTACCCGCGGGCCTCGTCTCGCACGAGGGCGGCACCCTCGAGTTCGTCGAGTCGCCCGCGTCGCCGACCTCGTCGCCGGGCGCCGCTGCGCCGTCTGTGATCGTCGACGCTATACCGATCGGCGCTCGAGCAACTCGCTTCGTGTTCGGCGGTGCAGGTCGGAGACCTCGACGACCGCTGCGGCGAACGCGGTGGGCGCCTCCTGCGGGAGGTTGTGCCCGGCGTGCGGCACGTGGTGATGCTCACGCGGCGCTGTGAAGTGGGCGGCGCTCGCCGAGGCATCCGTCGCCGGGAAGTTGCCGTCGGCGAGCCCGTCGAGCGTGACGGCCGGCACGGCGATGGGCGGCAGGGCCGCGAGCATCCCCTCGAGACGCCGGTAGTCGGGGGCGCCGTCGACGTGGTTCAGGCGGTGGCGGTACGAGTGGATGACGATGTCGACGTAGTCGGGGTTCTCGAACGCCTCGCTCGCCCGGTCGAGCATGGCGTCGTCGAACGCCCAGTCGGGGGAGTTGCGGCGCCAGATGACCTCGGCGATGCCGCGCCGGTTCGCCTCGAGGCCTGCCCTGCCGCGTTCGGTGAGGAAGTAGTAGAAGTACCAGAGGCCGGCTTCGAGGTCGGGGCGCAGCGGATGCATCGACGACCGGATGTCCTGAACGAGGTAGCTGTTCACCGAGACGATGCCCGACACCCGCTCGGGCCAGAGCGCGGCGGCCACGCACGCGGCGCGCCCGCCCCAGTCGAACCCCGCGAGGATCGCGCGGTCGATGCCGAGCGCATCCATGAGGTCGATGACGTCGCGACCGAGCGCGGCCTGCTGGCCTGAGCGGGGCGTCGCGGCGTCGAGGAAGCGAGTGGCGCCGTGCCCGCGGAGGGAGGGCACGATGACGCGGAACCCGGCCTCGGCCAGCAGCGGAGCGACGTCGACGTAGCTGTGGATGTCGTAAGGGAACCCGTGCAGCAGGAGCACGGGCGGGCCGTCGGCGGGGCCGGTCTCGAAGTACGAGACGTCGAGCACGCCCGCGGCGATCTGCTGCAGCGGCTCGAGCCGCTGGGGAGTGTCGTTCATGGCGGGGCTCACCTTCGTGGTCGTGATGCGGATGCGTGGTCGTGATGCGGATGCGAGAGGGCGGCGCCCCGGCCGGAGCCGACGACGCCGCCGCTCATCGTTCGTGTCGTTATGCGGCGACCGCTGCGACCCCGGCGACCGCTTCGAGCACGGATGCCACGACCTCGCCGGGCTGGGACACGCTCAGCGCGTGCGAGGTGCCGGCCAGCGCGCGGGCCCCGCGGGCCTTCGTCAGCTCGACCTGGAACCGCTGCAGCTCGGCGGGGATGTTGAGGTCGTCTTCGCCGTACACGAACCACGACGGGTGCTGCGTCCAGGCCGGGGCATCCGTCGGCAGGGGCTCGGAGAGGGCTGCCTCGGTGACCGGTCGCTGGGTCGCGGCCATCAGCGCCGCCGTCTCGGCGGGCACGTCGGCGGCGAACTGGTGGTGGAACACGTCGGTGCGGATGACGAGTTCGTTGCCGCCGGTCGAGACCGGGTAGCCGGCGAGCGCGTCGCCGAGCGTGCTGCCCGGGAACTTGACCGAGAGCGACAGGGCGCTGTCACCGGTGCCGGGCGCGAACGCGCCGACGTAGACGAGCGCGAGCACGGCGTCGTTGTTCGACGCGGCCTCGGTGATCACCATGCCGCCGTAGGAGTGCGCGACGAGCACGACGGGCCGGCCGAGGCCGGCGATGACGTCGCGCACGTAGGCGGCGTCGATGGTGAGGCTGCGCAGCGGGTTGGCTACCGCGACGGTGTCGTACCCCTGCGCCTGGAGGCCCTCGATGACGCCGTTCCAGCTCGCCGACTCGGCGAAGGCGCCGTGCACGAGCACGATGGTGGGCTTCTGATCAGTCATGATTCCTGCTTCTTTCGTTGGATGAATCGGTGTTCGGATGAATCGGTGTTCGGATGAATCGATCGGGTGGTTCAGTTCGCGAGCGCCGGAACGCGCGCGAACGCCGTGCGCAGCACATGGATCGCCTGCTCGATCGCCGCGGTGGCGGCGGCGCTCTCGCGCACCGGGTTCAGCATCATGAAGTCGTGGACGATGCCGTTGTAGCGCACGCTCGTGGTTCGCACGCCCGCCGCCGTGAGCTTGCGCGCGTACGCCTCGCCCTCGTCGCGGAGCACGTCGTTCTCGTCGACGATCACGAACGCCTCGGGAAGGCCCGAGAGGTCTTCGAGGGTCGCGCGGAGCGGTGACGCGGTGATCTCGGCGCGCTTGGCCCGATCGGGCAAGTAGGCGTCCCAGAACCAGGCCATGGCCTTCGCCGTGAGGTACGGACCATCGGCGAACTCCCGATAGCTGTCGGTGTCCTGCGCGGCATCCGTCACCGGGTAGTAGAGCGACTGGTGCACGAACGTGACGTCGCCGCGCTGCTTCGCGAGGATCGTCAGCGCGGCGGTCATGTCTCCGCCGACGGAGTCGCCGGCGACGGCGAGGCGCGAGGCGTCGAGCCCCTCGTCGGAGCCGTGCTGCGTGATCCACTGCGCGGTCGCGTAGGCCTGTTCGATCGCCACGGGGTAGTGCGCCTCGGGGGAGCGGTCGTACTCGACGAACACGACGGCCGCCTCGACGCCCGTGGCGAGCTCGCGCACGAGCCGGTCGTGCGTGCCGGCGTTGCCGAGGATCCAGCCGCCGCCGTGCACGTACAGAATCGCGGGCAGCGGGCCGGATGCGCCGAGCGGCTTCACGATGCGCACCCGCACGTCGCCCACAGCTGCGGCGACGGTGATCCACTGCTCATCCACTTCCGGCTTGTCGATCGGTGCGGCCTGGATGTCGTCGAGCACCTTTCGGGCGCCGTCGGGGCCGAGCTGGTACAGGAACGGCGGCGTCGACGTGGCATCCGCGATGCCCTGTGCCGACGTCTCGAGAACGTGCTGAGTCATGGTGACTCCCTTCGGTCGTGATTCGTTCGTCACCGGTGAGTCGGAGACGACGGTGCATTCGGGCCTGCAAGCGAAGACAGCGCAGGTGCCGTCGTTGTGACATCGGCCGAGCGGATGTCGCGGCGACGCCGTGCCCGGAAGAGGCCTTCGAGCGTGGCGACGTCGCCCGACATCGAGGCCGCGCGGAACGCGGCCACGAGCCGGCGGCGCTCGGCGTCGTTCGCGGCGGCGCGCTCGGCCCCGGTGAGGTGGTGGCGGGCACGGCTCACGAGTTGGCGCGCGGTGGGTTCGGTGGCGCGCACGATGTCGGCGATGCGCCCGTACGAGTAGCCGAACGCCTCCCTCAGCACGTATGCGGCGCGCTCTCTCGGCGTGAGTCGCTCGACCAGGATCGTCATCGCCGCCTCGACCGCCTCGGAGCGCTCGGCGCCGAGCTCGGGATCGGTGGTCTCGTCGACGGGAGCCGCCATCGACGGATCGAGCGCGGTGTCGCGTCTCGCGTGCGCCGAATGGATCTCGTTGATGGCGAGGTGTTCGGTCGTCGCGGCGAGGTAGGCCTCCGGGCGTCGCACGCTCGCGCGATCGGACGTCTGCCATCGGATCCACACCTCTTGCACCACGTCTTCGGCGCCCGGGGCGTTGCCGACGATGCGGTAGGCGATGCCGAACAGGCGCTGGCGCACCGCGAGGAAGTCGGCCACCGCCTGATCGAGCGGGGCTGTCGTAGCTGTCTCTGATGGGTTCATCGTCACGTCTCCTCGCGGCCGTTCGTGACTTCCAGTGTGCGATTACCTCGTGCACAAGTCAATAGTGCAAGAGAAATTAAGTACACGTGAAAATCGAGCGAGTGGAAATTGCCTGCTAGGATTCATGTATGAACAGTCGAGCGATCGAGCCCGTCACCGACGACGTGACGCACCTCAACGACATGGTGTGCTTCAACCTCTACGCGGCGTCGCGTGCGGTCTCGGCGGCCTACCGCCCGCTGCTCGAGCCGCTCGACGTGACCTACCCCCAGTACCTGGTGCTCGCGACCCTGTGGGAGTACGGCGACCTCTCGGTGGGTGAGCTCTCGCAGCGCCTGCAGCTCGAGTACGGCACGATGACCCCGCTGCTCAAGCGCATGGAGGCGCGCGGGCTCGTGAGTCGCACCCGCAGCGCGCGCGACGAACGCACGGTGGTCGTGGCACTCGCGGCCGACGGCGAGGCGCTGCGTGTGCACGCGCCGGGCATCTACGCGGCGATCTGCGAGATCTTCGGGTTCACGACCGAGCGGGCGATCGACGCGCTCGCCGTACTGAGGTCGGTCACCGACCACGCCAACCGTGCGGCCGGGGCCGGCAAGAGGCCGGGGCCGGGCTCAGCGCCGGTCTGACGCCGCGGGCCGGCGTCGACCGCACGACTGGTCGCCCGTCCCGCGTCAGGAGACCCCTTCGAGGTCGACGTTGGGCCGGCCGCCCGCTGCGAGCCACTCCTCGTACCGGTCGGCGCGATCGTCGCGTCCGGCCCGGGCAGCAGCTCGCGCTCGTCGAGATCGGTGCCGAAGTACCGGGCGAGCGGGTCGACCTTCACGTCGCGCAGGTCGTTGCGAGCGCGCAGCTGACGACGAACGAGCTCTTCGAGTCGGAACCGCTCGGGCCCGGCGAACTCGACGACCCGGTTCACGGGTGCGCCGACGGCGGTCGTGGCCACCGCGGCGGCGACGTCGTCGGCCGCCATCGGCTGGAAGAGCGCTCGCGAGAGCCGCACGACGTTCCGGCTGGTTCCGGCATCGGCGATGTTCGCGATGAACTCGAAGAACTGGGTGGCGTGCACGATCGAGTACGGACGACCCGACTGCACGATGAGACGCTCCTGCGCAGCCTTCGCCGCGAAGTACCCGCCCTCGGTGCGAGCGAGTCGATCGGTGCCGACGACCGAGAGCGCCACGTGGTGCGGCACCCCCGCCGCGGCGCCGTAGGTGAGCAGGTTGAGGGTCGAGCCGTAGAAGAACTCGTTCGCCCCGGCCTCGTCGAGGTAGTCCGAGTTCGAGACGTCGACGAGCGCCTCCGCACCGGCGAGGGCCTCCGCGAGCCCCTCGCCGGTGTAGGAGTTGACGCCCGTCGCGCGTGATGCGACGACCACATCGTGGCCTTCGGCCTGCAGCCGTGCCACGAGTCGTGTGCCGATGAGGCCGGTGCCGCCGATGACCGAGATGCGCATGGCGGGCTACTTCGCCGAGGCGGCCGGCGCCGACTGGGCGGCGAGCCAGTCTGCGAACGTCGTCGTCGACAACTGCGCATCGGGGCTCAGCGGCACGAGTTCGGTGCCGGTGAGCTTCGTGCCGAAGTACAGCGCTTCGGGGTCGCCGATGACGGTGCGGGGGTCGCCCTTCGCCGCCAGCCCGGTGCGAACGAACTCGTCCTGGCCGAGGCGCTCCGGCCCGCCGATCTCGAGGGTGCCGTTGATCGGGTCACCGGCGGCGACACGGGCGACGGCGGCCGAGACATCCGCTGCCGCGATCGGCTGCATGAGGCCGGTGCTGAGACGCACGGTGCCGTCGACCGTCGCCGCGTCGGCGATGCTTCCGGCGAACTCGTAGAACTGGGTCGCGCGAACGATCGAGTACGGCAGGCCCGACCCCTCGATGAGCTGCTCCTGGGCGACCTTCGCGCGCAGGTACCCGCTGTCGGGCAGGAGTTCCGCGCCGACGATGGAGAGCGCGACGTGGTGGGTGACACCGGCCTCGCGCTCGGTGGCGAGCAGGTTCGTGGTCGAGGTCGTGAAGAACGCGAGCACGTCGTCGTCGGCGAACGACGGCGAGTTCGAGACATCCACCACGACGTTCGCGCCGACGAGCACCTCGGCGAGCCCTTCGCCGGTGATGGTGTTCACGCCCGAGTTCGGCGAGGCGGCGACGGCCTCGTGGCCGTGCTCGGCGAGATGCTCGACGACCCTGGAGCCGATGAGGCCGGTGCCTCCGATGACGACGATCTTCATGACTGGTGCCTTCCGTCGGGGCCGCGGTGATTCCGCTGCCGTCATGAAGCTCAGACCGGGTCACGGCCCGTTCTGTGACGGTCTGGCGAAACTCTGTGACGGTCTGGCGAAACTCGTCAGTCGGTCTGGCGAAACTCGTCAGTCGGTCTCGGGGCGCCGGCGATTCCAGCGGGCGAGCTTCAGGGGTGCGGTCGAGAGCCACAGCGTCTCGATCGACGCCGTGCCGTCGAGGCTGAGCACGCCGACCACCTCGCCGTTCAGGCGGTGGAGCGCGAGCCCGGGCCGGCCGTTCACGTGCACCGTCTGCAACGAGGCATCCGGATGCCTCGCCAATTGCCCATGGAGTGCGCTGATGACGGGTGCGCGCCCGAGCACTTCGCCGCCGCTCTCGTCGCCGGAGTCGACGATCAGGCACACGTCGCGGTGCAGTGCGCTCGCCAGCGCGAACTCATCACCCTGGTCGAGTGCGGCGAGCAGGCGAGCGGCGAGGTCATGACGCCGCACGGGAGGTCACGGCGCCGAGCTTGTCGGGGTTCATCATCCAGAGCACCTGGTCGATGCCCTCCGGGCCGGAGATCACGGTGATCACCGCGACCGTCGTGCCCTCCTTCGAGAGCAGCACCGAGGGCTGGCCGTTGGTCTCGGCATCGGTGATCTGCACGCCGTTCCAGAAGTGGGTGTGGAAGGCGCGCACGAACTTCGCAACCCGCACGCGACCGACCACCGGGAACTTCGAGGCGCGCACACGCCCGCCGCCGTCGGTGTACGACACGACGTCTTCGGCGAACAGGCGCTCGAGCTCGACGAGGTCGCCGGTCTTCGCGGCGGCCAGAAACGCGGTGAGCAGTCGGCGCTGCTCTGATCGCGGCACCTCGCGCCGGCGCTCGCCGTTGAGGTGCTTGCGTGCGCGGCTGACGAGCTGGCGGGCGGCGGGTTCTGACACCTGCACGATCTCGCAGATCTGGTCGTACGGGTAGGCGAACGCCTCATGCAGCACATACGCGGCGCGCTCGGTCGGGGTGAGCCGCTCGAGCATGACGAGCACCGCGAAGCCGAGCGCCTCAGCGCGCTCGGCGCCGAGCGTCGGGTCGGCGCTCGTGTCGACCGGTTCGGGAAGCCATGGGCCGATGTAGGTCTCGCGACGTGCCCGTGCCGACTGCAGGGCATTGATCGCGAGACGGGTCGTGGCCGTGGCGAGAAAGGCCGGCGGGTCGTGCACGACCGAGCGGTCGGTGCCCTGCCAGCGCAACCACACGTCCTGCACGATGTCTTCGGCCTCGCCGGCGCTGCCCAGCATCCGGTAGGCGATGCCGAAGAGACGCCCGCGCACACCCTGGAAGACGGCGACCGCGTCGTCGAGGTTCGCATCCATGTCGTTCTCCCGTCGGTCGGCGGAGCGGAGCGCAGTCGTCTCCGTCAACTGTGACCGGACGCCCCTCACGATTGTGACCGTGTTCGAGGAATTCGTTCCGAATCCTCCGGCACCGGTTGTCCTCCGGCATCGGTTGTCACAACCTCGGCGCGTATCCGGTCTTCGCTCATGACAGGCTCGGTCGAGTCGTGAGGTAAGAGCGGGAGTACTGGGTTTCAGGCGGCCTCCCCGGGTTGCGCCAAGCAGACCACGACTGGACCCGCCCGTCGCCGAGCCGTCCTGTCACGAGCAGCACGATCAGAAGGAGGGGCGCGATGAGCGCAGGAGATGGGTTCACGGCGGTCGAGTATCTCGATTCGGCCGGATATCCCGACGGCGCGGGCTTTCTCGACGAGGGCACCGTGGCGCTCGTCGACGAGGTGACGATGGCCGCCGTTCGAGAGGTCGATCGACCGTCGACCGACGCCGAACTCGACATCGAGGTGCACCGCATCGACGACGAGCACGTCTACTCGGCCACGATCGGCGGGCGCGAGCTGGCGAGCCTCCGCTACGACGAGGTCGACGACCGCACCGTGGTGCTCACGATGACGGTGCTCCCCGAGTTCCGAGGCCGCGGCATCGCCGACGAACTCATCGCGAACGCACTCGACGACATCCGCGATCACGGACGGCGCGTCACCGTGCGCTGCCCGGTGGTCGCCGCGTTCATGGCCGGCAACCCACAGTTCTCTGATCTGCTCGATGAGGGGCGGCCGTACACTTGAGCCCGCCGGCTCCGCGGTTCAGGATGCCTCGAGCCGCGCGCGCAGGTGGGAGGTCGAGCCGTTGCGCTGGCTCGCGGTGCAGGCGATCTACGGGGCGTACCATGCCGCCGACCGCGCCGAGCTGCGCGGTCGGGCGACCACGGCGCCGATCGCCCGCGTCGCCGACCTCGTCGCCGGGCGCTGACCGAGCGTCACTCCGCGGGTTCGAAGAAGAGCGCCCGGTGCTCGTCGGGCCAGTCGGTCGCCCTGCGCGTCTGCGCGTCGACGTGGGCCACGATCATCAGGCATGTCGAGACCGTCGTGCCCGCGGCATCCGTCATCGTGCACTCGATCATCGCGTCGGGCCCCTGGAATTCGCGCACGAACGAGGTGATCGTGACCTGCTGGTCGGCGCTCACCGGTCGGTGGAAATCGATCTCCATGCGCCGCACCCAGGTCATGAAGCCCAGCGTTCCGAGCGTCGGCAGCGTCCAGCCGGCGTACCGCGCGAGACCTTCCATGCGGTGATCGGTGAAGTACCTGGCGTAGTTCCCGGTGCTCACGTGCTGGAACGGATCGAGCTCCGAGAAGGCGATGCGGTGCGTGGTCTCGTAGACGACGGGCGTGCTCATCATCGGTTCCTCGGGTGTCGGTCTGGCTCGTCACGGCACACGCTACGCCGATGCGGCCGGTGCCGCGCAAGGGGTCGACGAGTTCGCCGCGGGTCACTCCGGCCGGTTGCCCGCGTCGCCGTTGATCGTGAACGGCGTCGTGACGCCCTCGTACATGACGTGCGCGACGAGTCCGTCGACCGCGTGGGGGAGCGTGTGGCAGTGGTCGCTCCAGATGCCCGGGTTGTCGGCGACGAACGCGACGTCGTACGACTCGCCGGGGTGCACGTCGAGCGAGTCGACGACCCACGGGCTGCCCGACGCTGCGACGTCGTCGCGTGAGAGCACGACGACGTGATGGCCGTGCAGGTGCATGGGGTGCACGTCGCCCGAGTCGTTGCGCAGGTGCATCACGACGACGTCGCCCTCAGTCACCGCGAACATCGGAACGTCGGGGAACATGCGCCCGTTGATCGTCCAGAAGTTGCCCGGGCGGCCGTCGATGATGCCGAAGCGGCGGGCGATGACGTAGTCGTACGAGCGGTCGGGATCCGATGCATCGAACGAGAGCGGCATCGGGGCGCCGTAGGCGAGCAGGTCGAGCGTCGTCGAGGGCTGGCGCGGGTCGGGCGGTACGGATGCCGCGGGGTCGCCGATCACGATGCTGCGGGCACCGCCGACCCGGAGCCGTACGGCTGCGCCCTCGGCAGGCGCCTGCACTGCGACATCCGCTCGCCCGCCGGCGGGGATGAGCACGCGGCGACCCTCGACGTCCGTCGGCCGGTTCACCTCGTGGCCGTCGATCGCGACGACGCGGAACGGCGTCGCCGACCAGACGGCCGCCGTGCCCTGATCGGTGTTGATCACGCGAACCCGCACGATCGAGCCGGGCGCTGCCGCCACTCGCGCATCCTCGACCCGGCCGTTGAGGGTGTGCTGGCCGCCGTAGACGTGCAGCAGCGCGGTGAACTCCGTCGCCGCGACGGCCTCCGATGATCCGGACGGCGCCGCAGGGTCGATCACGATCGCGCCGAGCAGTCCGCGTTCGACCTGCACATGCGACACCTGATGCGAGTGGTACCAGTACGTGCCGGCATCCGTCGCCTCGAACCGGTAGGTGTGGCGGCCGCCGACCGGCACGGCGTCCTGCGTGATGCCGGCGACGCCGTCGGCCGCGTTCGGCACGTCGATGCCGTGCCAGTGCAGTGTGGCGCCGTCGGCCACCGACTCGTTGACGAACTCGACCTCGACGAGGTCGCCCTGCCGGGCGCGGATCTCGGGCCCGGGCGACATGCCGTTCACGGTATATCCCTCGATCGACCGGCCGCCCGGCACTTCCACGGTTCCGGCACGGGCGACGAGTTCGACGTGCACGTCGGCCGGGCGGTCGGGATCGGCGGCGAGCGAGGTCACGCTCACCGCTTCCGCCGTACTGCCCCCAGCGGATGCCTCGGCCCCGCCCGAACCGCTTCCCGCGTGCCCGGCGTGGCCGCCCTCGCTGCCGGCGTCGCCGCCCATCGTCATGACCGAGTACTCCCCGAGCAGCGTGGAGCTCCAGGCCAGCGCACCGGCGCCGATCGCGGCCGTGACCGCGACGCCGACGACGGCGCACCGGAAGAGCTCACGCCGAGACGGCATTCGAGGTCGCCTCCTCGGTGTCGGCGGTGCCGGCGGCGGCGTCGCGGTCGACAGATGCCGGCGGCATCCGGCGCACCCGCATCGCCGCGACGGCCGCGGCCGCCACGATGGCGAGGGCGTTCGCGCCGTGGATGAGCCCGAGGTACGGCATGTCGGTCAGCGAGAATCCGAGCACGACCTGCAGTACGAGGAGGCCGAGCACGATCGCCGCCCAGAGGCGCGCGCCCCTCGCGCGAACGAAGAACGAAACGATCAGCAGCGCGATCGCCACGAGCGGAAGTGTCAGGCCGCCGATCGCGTGGATCCAGAAGCCGAGCTCGCCGGTGCCGCCGGCCCCGCCGCTCTCGACCAGCGCCTTGTCGATGACGTCGCCGTTCGACACGCGGTTGAGCACGCCGCCGAACGCGAACGCGATGGCCGCCGCCTGCACGACGACGCCGGCGGCGATCGCCCAGGCCAGTCCCGAGTAGAAGCTGCGCATGATATGCCTCCCTGTTCGTGCGGGCCGTCGGACGCGGCATCCGCTCGTCACCCACGTTGTCGGTGCTGCAGCGCCGCCGGAACGCGGGTGACCCGACACCGCATGGCGGCCTGCTGCACAGCGGGTCGGGGTCTGCTGCTAAGGGGAGGTCGAGGCGGACCCTCTCCCGCGAACGGCCCGACAGGAGGACGATGGAATCGTGGTCCGCAGGTGGGTGTGCCTGGCGACGCTCGGCCCGATCGGGGTCGCGGCGCTGGTGTACATCGTCGTGGTCGTCGGGTTCATCGATGCCGACGCCGACGAGGCCCTCGTATGGCCGCTGCTCGGCGGCCTGCCGATGTTCGTGTTCGGCATGTGGCTGCTCACGGTGTCGGCGTCGCGCACCGCCGTGCTCATCGCCCTCGCTTCGACCGCGATGCTCGTCGGCTCGGCCTACGAGACGTTCGTGCATCGCAACATCGAGATCATGGCCGAGCCGTGGTTTCCGCTCTTCAACCTGATCGGATTGACGGCCGACGGGGTCGCGACGTCGGCGTTCCTCATCGTGTTCGCCACGTTCCCCGACGGGGTGCCCGAGCGGCGCTGGCAGCGCATCGCGGTCGCATTCCTCTGGGCGCCGGTGTTCGTCGGCCCGCTCACGCTGCTCACCACACCGCACGTGGTGATGTCGCAGTACATCGGCATCAGCGGCGACGCGATTCCCAACCCCTACGCGGTGCCCTGGCTCGAGGGGGCAGCACCCGGCGTGCACTACCTCGTGCAGCAGGCGTGGCCGGCGGTCGCCCTCGGTCTCTGGGTGCTCGCATCCCGAGCGATCTTCGGCGAGCCGGCCGTGCGTGCGCGCACGCGCGTCATGGCGATCACCGTCGGCGCCGCCCTGGTGGCGTTCGTGCTGTTGACGTTCCTGCCGGGGGCCTGGATCTCCCAGCTCCTCGTCTACGTCGGGCTCATCGCCCTCCCGATCGCCGCGATCCACGGCATCCTTCGTTATGGTGCGTTCGACATCGCACCGGGTGATCGCGGGCGCCTCGTGGCACGCTCGTCGAACCTGTTGATCACCGTCGTCTACGCGGCGGGTGTCGCGACCCCCGCGGTCCTGCTCGCCGGTCGGCTGCAGGTCGTGCCGGCGGTGCTCATCACGACGTTGCTCGCAGTCGGCCTGCTGCCGCTGCGCGCGTGGATGCAGCGGCGCATCCGTTTGGCCGTATTCGGCGACCGGGAGCGTCAGCTGACCATGCTCCGCGAGCTCGGCGCGCAGCTCGAGCGCGCGGGCGAGCCGCGTGAACTGCTCAACCGGCTCGCCGAGGCCGTGCGCGAGGGGCTCGACGCCTCGTGGGTGCGCATCCGCGTCGCCTCGATGGATGGCGCGCTCGCCGCGGTGCCCATGGGGGTCGCCGGCGACGCGGCCGGCGAGTCCGCACCCGTCGAGTCGTGCGATCTGCTGCACGGCGATGTGGCGCTCGGGCGCATCGAGCTCGGGGCCCGGCACCACGGCGAGTACACCGACGCTGAGCGCACGTTGCTGCGCACCGTCGCAGGGCAGGCCGCGGCATCCGTCGCCAACGTGCTGCTGACCGCGCAGCTCGCCGAGCAACTCGACGAGCTGACCGCCTCGCGCGAACGCCTCGTCGCCGTGCAGGACGACGAGCGCCGGCGCCTCGAGCGCGACCTGCACGACGGCATCCAGCAGGACGTCGTGGCCCAGATCGCCGGGCTGCGTCTCGCCCGCAATCGGCTCCAGCGCGGCGAGCTCACCGCGGCGGAACTCGAGGAGCTGCAGGACCAGGCCCGCATGACCCTCACCGACCTGCGTGAGCTGGCCCGGGGGATCCACCCGCCCGTGCTGAGCGACAACGGGCTCGTCGCCGCCGTCGAATCGGGCGTGGCGCGGTTCCCCATCCCGCTCACGGTCGCGGCGAGCGAGCGGGTGCGGGCCGAGCGATTCGCCGACGAGGTCGAGACGACCGCCTACTACGTGGTGCGCGAGGCGCTCGCGAACACTGCGAAGCACGCGAACGCGACGCACGCATCGGTCGGGCTCGCGCGCAGCGACGGGCGCCTCCGCATCGCGATCAGCGACGACGGCTGCGGCATCGACCCGGCCGCCTCGGGCTCGCACGGCGGACTCGCGAACATCCGCGACCGGGTGGCGGCGCTCCGGGGCACGGTGCGCGTCTCGCCGAACGACCCGTCGGGCACGGTCGTGCTCGTGGAGCTGCCGCTCGACGGCGCCGGCCCCGCGGCATCCGCTCGTGAGGAGGCGCCGGTTGGCTGACCCGGGAGTGCTGCGCGTCGTGATCGCCGAAGACAACTACCTCGTGCGCGAGGGAGTGCGGCGCCTGCTCGAGGACTCGGGCGAGGTCGATGTCGTCGCCTCGGTCGGCAACGGCACCGAACTGCTCGACGCGGTGCGCCGGCTCGCGCCGCACGCGGTGCTCACCGACATCCGCATGCCGCCCGGCCACCACATGGAGGGCATCGAGGCCGCGCACGCCATTCGCGCTTCGTCGCCGTCGACGGGCGTGGTCGTGCTCTCGCAGCACGCCGACGAGAGTTACGCCCTCGCGCTCTTCGCCGACGGCTCGGCGGGCCTCGGCTATCTGCTGAAAGATCGCATCGGCGACCTCGAAGACCTCGTGCACGCGCTGCACGAGGTGCGGGTCGGCGGGTCGGTGATCGACCCGCAGATCGTCGACACGCTCGTGCGACGCCGAAGTGCGGCGGGGGCGTCGAGCCCCCTCGCGACGCTCTCGCCGCGAGAGCTCGAGGTACTCCGCGAGATGGCCGCGGGCAAGACGAACGCGGGCATCGAGCAGGCGCTCTTCCTGTCGACCTCCACGGTCGAGAAGCACGTGAACGCGATCTTCACGAAGCTGCGGCTGCCCGAGACGGGCGTGCACCGGCGGGTCGCGGCGGTGCTGGCGTTCCTGAAGGACGACACCGGCGACGCGGCAGCAGGCGGGCGCTGAGCGGCGCGCACTGGTGGTGCGCACTGGGTGGCGCGCACTGAAGGGCTCGGGAGACCCGCACTACCCGCGCGTCTCGTCTCGCACGAGGGCGGCACCCTCGAGTTCATCGAGCAGCGCGGTGCCCGCGGCATCTTGAACCACCACTCGACCCAGCCGCGCCGCAGCCTGCCGGTAGCGGTCGTCGCCGAGCACCTCGGCGACCGCCCGCGCGATCCTCCGCGACGACGATCGACGCGAGATCGCGACCCCGGCCCCGCGCTCAGTCACGCGCACGGCGTTGTCGGCCTGGTCGCGGCCGTGGTGCAGGATCACGAGCGGCAGCCCCGCGGCGAGCGTCTTGATGACGGTGCCGTGGCCGCCGTGGGTCACGACGAGGCTCGCGTGCTGCATGACGAGGCGATGCGGGGCGGATGCCACCACGCTCACGTTGACGGGCGCGCGGAGAGCACTCGGCTCGACGGCCGGCCCGGTCGTCACGACCCCGCGTACCGGAAGGGTGCCGAGCGCGTCCGTGATGCGCTGCAGGCACTCCACGTGGTTCTGGAACGTCGACGACATCGCGACGAGCACGAGCGGGTCGTCGCCGGCGGGAGGGGTCCAGGATGTCTCGGCGGCCCAGCTCGGGTCGTCGAGGATCGGCCCGACGTAGCGGGCATTGGCGGGCAGCTCGGCGGGGAAGTCGAACGCCGCGGAGGTGAGCACGAGCTGCCGGCGCGCATCCTGCATCTGATTCCACATGGTCGCGACCGGTTCGAGTCCGTAGTCGGTGCGCACGGTGTTGAGCTGAGCGAGCGCGAAGTGGTCGAAGAGTCGACGGCCCGCCGCCCCGAACGCCCGGTCGCGCAGCGCCCCCATCGAACCGTGCCCGGGTTTCAGCCCGACGCCGAACGGCGGCATGCCCTTCGCGGGCAGCGCGTAGGT
The DNA here is from genome assembly GCF_053619715.1 of Agromyces sp. NPDC055520. NCBI lineage: Bacteria > Bacillati > Actinomycetota > Actinomycetes > Micrococcales > Microbacteriaceae > Agromyces > Agromyces sp. NPDC055520. The sequence goes on from NZ_JBSHJY010000003.1 coordinate 68,033, forward strand.
GTTCGGGATGAGCAGGTCGAACGGCACGCCGCGCGACGCTGCCGCGATCATGGCGCCGACGGCGAATGACGAGACCACGACGAGGTCGGGCCGGAGCTCGCCGATCGCCTTGGCGGTGTCGGCGGCCTGCACGGGGGCGGGGCCGGTGATCATGTGCTCGGCCATCCCACGGGCGATGCCCGGCGGGGTGCGGATCGCCCAGTCGTCGAACGGTGGCGTCACGCGCCCCGTCGTCGGTCGGAACGTCGCGCCGGCCGAGAGCGTCGCCTCCTCGAGCGGATCGTCGGCGAGCACGGTGACGCGGTGGTCGCGGTCGACGAGCCGACGTGCGACGCCGACCTCGGGAGGGACCGTGCCGCCGGCGTCGGTGAGCACGAAGAGGTAGCTGCGACGGGCATTGGGCGCGGCGCTGCCGTGCCCACCCGCCGATGATCCGTGATCGCTCATGCGCCGCACGCTAGCCCCGCCAGGGCTTCGCGGCATCCGTGCTGGTGCTGAGCCGGGCGTGCGGGTCGCACTCGTCGGCGATCGGCTCGTCGGCGATCGGCGTGGGAATGCGAGAATGGAGGGCGACGCACAAAGGGGCACGGCATGAGTGAGCAGAGCACAGATCAGACGACGGATGCCGCGGGGCCCGCGTCGTCGCACGGCCCGGGTCACCACGCCCTCGGCTGCCCCGAATGCTTCGAGGAGCTGCAGCGCAATCAGGACTGGTGGAAGGCGCGGCCCGAGGGGGCCCGGCTCGTCGGCCTCGTCGTCGCGCGCGACGACATGCCCTCGGTCGTCGAACAGCGAAACGACCTCGCCGACTTCGGCGTCGCGATCCTCGACTTCAAGCATCCAGCGGCGGAGGCGCCCGAAACGTGGGAGCAGCGGCTCGCCCGTCTGTTCGACACGTTGCGCGCCGGCGACGTGCTGGTCGTGGCGAACGAGCGAGCACTCGGCCGTGACCGCGACGAGGTCACTCGTACGATCCGCACCCTCGCCCGGCACAACCTCGTGGTGAAGGTGCTGAGCCACGGTGCACCGCACCTGGAGGATGCGCGCGCCTGAGCTGCCCTTCTCGCGCTACGCCGAGCACCATGTGATCGACGCTACACCCCGGATGTCACGCGCCCACCCAGCTCGTCTCGGCCATGAGCTGCTCGAGATCGCCCAACAGGCGAGCCGTGTGGAACCCGTCGGCGGCCGCGTGGTGGATCTGCACGGCGACCGGCAGCAGGGTGCGGCCGTCGCGGTCGACGTACCTGCCGAGCGTGAAGATCGGCAGCAGGTGACTCGTGCCGCCGTCGATCTGCAGCGTGAACCCGGTGAAGCTCGCCCACGGCAGGCTCGACACGTCGAACACGTTCGGCGGCAGCTCACCCTGCGGGAACATCGTGGTCGCGCTCGCCGACGCGGCGAGCAGTGCGGCGGCACGCTCGTGGAAGCGGTCGAAGTCGGGGTCGTACGGCGCCCAGACCGCCGCGAACGTCTCGCGCTCGGAATTGATCACCGTGAATGCGGGGTGCACGACGGGCCAGCTCGCCGGCTCCCCGGCGTCGGTCACCGCCATGCGGAACTCGCGATACCGGTTCACCACCGTGGCGATCGCCCAGATCTGCGCGATGTAGGTCTTGCGCGACGACGCGCGCAGTGCCGCGACGAATGCCGTCACGTCGAGCTCGACGGTGATGGCGTAGGTGCAGGGAACGCGGTCGCGGTAGTGCGCGAAGGTCTCGCGCCGCGGCCAGGTGGCGAGGTCGATCAGGTCAGGGCTGGTCATTCCTCGATCGTCGCAGGTTCGGTTCGCGCCGCATACGCTGCAATGGTGATCACCGATCGAGACCTCGCCCGGTGGCGGCTGCACTCGCAGCTGCTCGCTTCGCCCGCTGCGACCGCCGAAGCGGTCGTGCGCACCCTCACCGCCGTGCAGGCCGAGAACGCGTCGCAGTCGGCGTGGGCCGTCGCGACGCGCACCTCGTCGCCGCGGCAGGGGGATCTGGCCGCCGCGCTCGCCGAGGGGCGCGTGCTCCGCATCCACGTGCTGCGTTCGACGTGGCACTACGTGCACGCCGACGACGCGCTCTGGCTGCAGGAGCTCACCGCCCCGAGGGTCATACCGATCTTCGAGCAGCAACTGCAGCCGATCGCGGATCGCGTGGCGTCGATCGGCGACACGATCGAGGCGATGCTCGCCGAGACGCCCGACCGCACCCGCGGCGACATCGCCGATGCCCTGGCAGAACGGGGCGAGCAGCTCACGGGCCAGCAGCTCATGCTGCTGCTCGGCCTGCTCGAGGTGCGGAGTCTCGTGTGCAGCGGCGTGCCGCGCGACGGCGAGCACACCTATGCGCGTTTCGTCGATCGCGTGCCCGACCCGAGACGTCTCGACCGCGACGAGGCGCTCGCCGAACTCGCCCTGCGGTACTTCACCTCGCACGGCCCGGCCACCGATCGAGACCTCGCCTATTGGGCGACGCTCACCGTGACCGACGTGCGTCGCGGCATCGCCGCGGCCGGCGATCGGCTCGACTCGTTCGAGCACGACGGCCGCACGTTCTGGCACCGGCCGGGCGCAGCCCCGGCGTCGGCGGCACCCGCGGGCCACCTGCTGCAGGTGCTCGACGAGATGTACCGCGGCTACCAGGACTCGCGCTGGGTGCTCGACGCCGACGGCGTGGTGCCGCGGGTGCGAGAGAGCGCGGTCGGCATGGCGCTCGTCGACGCCCAGCTCGTTGCGGGCATGAAGCGCACGATGACGGCGAAGGCGGTCACGTTCGCCGTGCATCCGCACCGCACGCTGTCGAAGCGAGAGGTCGCGGCGATTCAGGATGCCGCGGCACGCTACGGCGAGTTCCTCGGGCTCGAGGCGCGGGTTCGCCTCGGCGGTGAGTGACGGCCGACCGTCGACGCGAGGCGGTCATGACGGACGCGAGGGTGCCCTCCCGCTCGGTGCGAGCGGGAGGGCACCAGTGTCGTTCGCTCGGTGATCAGCGATCAGCGAGTGGTGATCAGCGAGCGGCGTAGATGCCGAGCTCGTAGATCGAGTACCCCCACGTGGTCTTGCGGTCGATGCCCTGCATGCGCACGTACTGCACCGGCTCGTCCTCGGGGAAGGTGTAGAGGTCGAACGCGCACGTCGAGTCGTCGACGGTGCGGATCGTCTTCCACGTCACGCCGTCGTTCGAGGTCTGCAGTTCGTAGGCGTTCGCGCACGCCGACTCCCAGCTGAGCGTGATGCCGCGCACGACGGTGGGCTCGGCGAGCTTCACCTGCACCCACGAGTCGTCGTTGTAGCCCGAGGCCCAGCGCGTCGACGCGTTGCCGTCGTTGACGTTCTTGGCGCCGAACTGCGGCACCTCGGTGCTCGAGGCGGTCGCCGTGCCGGCCGGTGCGACGTTCTCGACGTCACCCGCGTCCCACATGGCGAGCGTGAACCCGAGGCGGCCCTGGAACACGTCGAGCACGCCGTCGGCGATCTTCACCTTGGCCTTGCCCCACGCGTTGTCGACGGGGTCGACGACGACGGCAGAGGCCTGGGCCGCGGTGGCCTTGGCCGAGGCGGCGAGGGCATCGGATGCCTCGGTGTCGCCGTCGATGCGGGCCTGCACCGCGTCGAGCAGCTCGACGGTCGACTGACCCCAGAGGGCGGTCGCGTCGAGCCACGGGCTCGCGTCCGACACGAAGGCCGGGTCGGTCGGGCCCGTGCGGATCGCCTCGGGAGCGTCGGCGATCGACTGCGCGTAGCCGCGGAGTCCGGTGACGGCCGCGGCCCGGTCGCCGGCATCCCAGCTCGCCCAGAACGCCGTGATCTGCGCGTTCAGTTCGGGCGACTGCGGCTGCCACGGCGCACCGAAGCTCGGCGCGAGGTGGTTGAGGTCGGCGAAGACACGCAGCGCAGCGGTCGTCGCGGCATCCTCGTTCGCAATGTATCGAAGCGCCTGCGACCAGTTGTGCCCGGCGTCGTACGCCTCGTCGTTCCAGGTGAAGTCGGCGACGCCGAAGATCGCGATCTTGCTGGCCGCGGCCTGGTTCATCGGGTTCGAGACGATGCCGGCGAGGTACTCGCCGAGGCCGGCCTCGCGCTTGTCGTACGGCGCGAGCAGCAGGCGACCGGCGGTGTTGCCGTAGTCGTTGACCGGGTAGTTGTCCCAGAGGAAGGTCGGGCCGCCGAAGACCGTCGCGGCCTTCTTCGCCTGCTCGACGGTGACCGACTGCGGAACGACGCCCTCGCCGGTCCACATCACGACGACGTCCTCGTCCATGGTGCGCAGCGCGGTCTTGTAGCCCGAGTCGGCCGTGTTCGAGTACTCCGTCGGCACCATCTGCAGCGGGTACGCGCCGTCGTGCGTCTCGATGAACTCCTTCTGCACGCGGTCGAGGAATGCGGCCTGCGCGACACCGGCGGTGCGTGCGCTCGGCGCGCCGAACGTCGTGCGGTCGCCGTCGCAGTGCCAACGGCCGTAGTCGATGTCGTCGAGCGGGATGTTGAACGCGCGCACCCCGAGGTCGTACATCTGCTGCAGCTTGGCGGTGAGGGCCTGGTAGTCGCCGTCGCTCGAGTAGCAGACCGTGTTGCCGGGCGAGAGGGCGAACGTGAAGCGCACGTGGTTCGCCGTCGCCGTCGTCACGAGTTCGCCGAGGTCGCCGAGCTGGTCGGCGGGGTAGGGCTCCCGCCAGCGGTCACGGTGGTACGGGTCGTCTTTCGGCGCGTAGATGTAGGTGTTGGCCTTGACGTCGCCGTAGAACTCGAGCTGGTCGAGTCGCTCGGCGTGCGACCACGGTTCGCCGTAGAAGCCCTCGATCGTGCCGCGCAGCGGCATCGAGGGGGAGTCGCTGATCGAGGCGCCCGCGATGCGGTAGCCGTCGTCTTTCGGCACGAACAGCTGGTCGAGGGTCTTGACCGCGTAGTACTGCCCGGCGGCGTCGACGCCGCCGAGCGCGACGGTGCCGAGCGGCCCGGCGGAGGCGTCGGCGAGGAGCGCGTAGCCCTCTGCGTGCTGCGGCGCCTCGGTGTCGCCGAGCGCGGCATCGATGTCGGCACGCGACGCGGCGCCGAGCTTGATCGTGAGCGGCGCGGTGCCGCTCGCCTTCGCGCGTTCGTCGATGCGGTCGACGCCGTGCGCGCTCAGGCTCTCGCGCAGTTCGGCGAGCGCCGCGGCATCCGTGGCGTCATCGACGACGACCTCGACGCGACCCGGCACGTTGAGGTCGCCGCCGGCGCGGGTGAACGACTGCGGTGTCGGGCTCACGGTCGGCAGCTCGCCGGTCGGCGGTGCTGCGGCGGCCGATATGGGCACGAGCACCCCGGCCAGGGCGACGGCGGTGACACCCACCGTGGCCAACGTCTTGCGAATGGACTGCATCATTGCCTCCAACTGGTTCTTGGTCTTCCGAGATACGACTCAGTGGTACTTTGTTGACTTAGTAAACTAAGTAACTCGAACCTAGGTGCACACAAGTCCGGGCGTCAAGGGGCAAGATGTCTTCGTGCAGGCGGAGTATCCGAGTCGGCCCGGCACGATCGAGGAGACGATGAGCGTGAGTAGCGCGAGCACCACCGACGGCCCGCCGCGCGAGTCCGCAGCAACGCGCAAGCACGAGCTGCTGCACCGATTCGCGCGCACGGGCCCGATCGACGCGCAAGCGGCGATCCGCCGCGGCCACCTGCTCACCGCTCTCGGTCTGATCGCCCGCGAGCCCGCCCCCGTCACGCGGGCGGTCATCGCGCGACGCACCGGACTCACCTCGGCCACGGCGTCGTCGCTCGTCGCCGAACTGATCGAGCTGGGCCTCGTCGCCGAGACCGGCCCGGCCGAGAGCACCGGCGGCAAGCGCGCGACGCGCCTCGAGGTCGCGGGCGACGCCTACCTCATCCTGGTCGCGGTCGTGCGCACGCGAGCCGTCGACACCGCGCTCATCGACCTCGCGGGGCGCACGGTCGTCAGCCGTCGACTCGAGGTGCCGGGCGGTATGCAGGTCTCGGTCGTCATCGACGCGATCCGCGAGCTCGCCGACGGTCTCGAACCGCGTATCCTCGGCGCCTGCGTGCAGGTGCCCGGCGTCACGGCCGACGGCGTCGTCGTCGACAGCGTGCAGCTCGGCTGGTATGGCGTACCGCTCGCCGGGCTGATGGAGGCTGCGATCGGCGCACCCACGGCCGTCGTGAACGACGTCGACGCCGAGGCGCTCACCGAGGCCGTCGACGCCGAAGACGGCGCGATCCGTCTCGTGCTCCACCTCGGCGAGGGCGTCGGCGCCGCCGTCACGAACGGCGCGACGCTCATGACGGGCGCGACCGGTCGGGCCGGCGAGATCGGCCATGTGCGGGTCGTCTTCGAGGGCGAACGCACGACCTGCCGGTGCGGCCTGTCGGGATGCCTCGAATCGGCCACCTCGATGAGCGCGATGCTCGGCGACGCGTACACCGACGAGCTCGACGAGCACGACACGAGCCTGCTCGCGTCGACGCCCGAGGCCCGTGAGCGCATGGGCTTCGGGGCGCGAGCGCTCTCACGCGCCCTGCGCATCATCGCGGCGATGATCGACCCGCAAGAGATCGTGATCGCCGGCGCGGCCCCGTCGCTCGGCCCTCACTTCCTCGGCACGCTGCGCGACGAGTACGAGATGTACCCCGCGAAGGGCACGGCTTCGGTGCCGATCCGCTACGGCCGCCCCGAGCTCAGCCGCTACCTCGGGCCCGCGCGGTTCGCGCTCGCGCCGGTGCTCGGCGACGCGCTGCCGCTCACCGCGGTGCGCTGACGCGCCGTTTGCGCCGGTTGCCGATCTCGGAGGTCGCGACGATGACCACGAGCACGAGAAGCGCGCCGGCGATCGCGAGCGCGGCATCGAGCACGGATGCCGCGAATCCGAGCGCGATCGTCAGCAGCAGCGCCGGGATCGCCCAGCCGAGCACGGCGCGCAGCGGCCGGCCGAAGCGCAGCGAGATGATCGCGTTCGTGGCGTAGAAGACGGCGATGCCCCCGCTGAGCGCGACGACCGATGCCTGGGGCAGCGGGTCGCCGGGGTGCTGGATCGCGCCGTCGAGCGCGCCCGAGATCGCCGTCACGCCGACCACGATGAGGAACGGCAGAAAGGCGACGGTGTCCCGGATCGCCCGGTAGTCGCCCGCCTCGCGAAGCTCGTCGAGCCCGACGCGCATCGCGTCGGTGCCGTACATGAAGAACGACCAGGCGAGCAGTGAAATCACGCCGAGGCCGAGTGCCGCCACGAACCCGGCGGCGGCGTTCCAGCTCTTGTCGAGGGCGCCGACGGTCGAGAGCACCGATTCGCCGAGCACGATGACCACGAGCAGCCCGAACCGCTCCGAGAGGTGCTCGGTATTCATGCGCGGCAGCACCCGGGCCGCCCAACTGCTCGTCGAGGTGACGAGGAGCGTGACCTCGACGACGATGATGACGCCCCACAGCACGAAGATCCACGGGCTCGGCAGCCAGATCGAGGCGAACCAGAGCACCGCCGTGACGCCGTTGTACACGAGCAGACGGACGCGCGGCGCCGTGCCGGCGCCCCACGACTGCGCGATCCAGAGGCCGAGCAGCACGAGCCGCAGCGCGGCATTGCCCGCGGCGAACAACCACGCCCGCTCGCCGGTCGCCTCGGGCGCTGCGACGGCGATGGCCCCGACCGCGAACATCGCGGCGAGCATCACGAGCGCGAGCTGGCGCCGGCTGAGCGACGGCATGATGTTCACCGTGAACGTCAGGTTGACCCACGACCACCACACCGAGGCGAACAGCGCGGTGAACAGCACGAGGCCCGCGATCGAGGGATGCGCGTGCAGCGGATGGGCGAGCTGGCCGACGAGCGCCACGAAGATGAGGTCGAAGAACAGTTCCATCCAGTGGGCACGCGAGGGGTCGCGGTCGGTCGCCATGAGACCGGTGGATGCCTCGGCGCTCACGACGGCCCGCCCTGCAGGTGTCGCTCGCGCCCGGCCACGAACACACGCTACGCCCGACGGGCGAGCCGCGCCACGCGGCATCCATCGTCTCTCGGCAGGCGCACAATGGGGCGGCGCACAATGGGGACATGGTCGAAATCTCAGACGACGACTTCGAGCGCCTGGTCGGCGAGGTGTTCGACGCGTTGCCCGATGACATGGTCAGGGGGCTCGAGAACGTCGCGATCCTCGTGGCGAACCAGCCGCCCGGGGAGCGGCCGCGACTGTTCGGCCTCTACAGCGGGCGCCCGCTGAAGACGCGCGGGTTCTACGGCTACGGCGAGCTGCCCGACCGCATCACCCTGTTCAAGAACAACATGGCCGAGCACAGTGTCGATCTCGAGTCGCTGCGTGCGCGCGTGCGCATCACGCTCGTGCACGAGATCGGGCACTACTTCGGGCTCGACGACAAGCGGCTCGGCGAGTTGGGGTGGGCGTAGGCACCGGGTCGCGCTGAGGCGACGCCCCCGCGATCGAGAAGAACCCGATCCCCGATGGAGGCATCCGCTCGCTGCCGCCGGGAAGTGCGTACAGGATGAGACGCCGGCGACTTGCTCACAGAGGGCCGGCTTTCGTCTCATCCTGCATCTGGTTCGTCGCGGGGCACGTCTCGACCCCACGGCCGCGTCAGACGCGCGCGAGCAATTCCAGCACGCGCTGCGTGAGCAGCGCGGCCGCGGCCGTGTCGTAGCTCGGCAGGCTCGAGTCGGCGAAGTAGTGCTGGTCGCTCGGGTAGAGGAAGAGCTCGGCGTCATCGGCCGTTGCGACGAGTTCGCGGGCAGCATCGACGTCGCCCTCGTCCATGAAGATCGGGTCGGCATCGGCTCCGTGGATCTGCACCGGGACACCGGCCGGCCACGCTCCGAACTCCGAGACGGGCAGGCACGAGTAGAAGAACAGCGCCCCGCGCGCACCCGGGCGGGTCTGGGCGAGCTTCTGTGCGGGCACGACGCCGAGCGAGAAGCCCGCATAGACGAGTTCATTCGGCAGTACATCTGCGGCGCGCTCGCCGCGCGCCATGATCTCGTCCCAGCCGACCTCGCGGGCATAGGCGACGCCCTCGTCGATCGAGCCGAAGGTGCGCCCGTCGAACAGATCGGGCGTGTGCACGACATGACCCGCGTCGCGCAACTCGTTCGCGAAGGCGTACAGCCCTTCGGTGGGGCCGAGCGCGTGGTGGAAGAGCAGTACCTCTGACATCGTCACTCCGTTCATCGAATGCTGGTGGTTCAGCCGAGAAGCTACTCGCCACCTCTGACGTCGGCTCGAATTCCAGCGATCTGCTCGGTGCTCGAATGCACTTACGGGTCGAGTTCGTCGCGGCGACGCGCGAGGAAGGCGGTCTCGGCGGTGTTGCCGGCGAGGGCGATCGCCCGGTCGTACGCCGCGCGGGACTCGGCGAAGCGCTGCTGTCTGCGAAGGAGTTCGGCGCGAGCGGCGTGGAAGGCGTGGTAGCCGTCGAGCACGTCGGCGAGACGATCGAAGATCGGCCACGCGGCATCCGGCCCCTCGAGTTCTGCGACCGCGATGGCGCGATTGAGGGCGACGATCGGCGAGGGGTCGAGGCGCAGCAGCTGGTCGTAGAGTTCGACGATCTGCGACCAGTCGGAGTCGCGCGCGTCTCGCGCGTCGGTGTGCACGGCATTGATGGCGGCGAGCAGCTGGTAGCGACCGGGCGCGATTCCGGATGCCAGGCGCTCACGCACGAGCCGGTGGCCCTCGTCGATCAGCGCTCGACTCCACGTCGCGCGGGTCTGCTCGCCGAGGGGCACGAGCTCGCCATCGGCCGAGACCCGGGCGGGGCGGCGGGCCTCGGTGAGCAGCATCAGCGCGAGCAGTCCGGCCACCTCGCCGTCGTCGGGCAGCAGTGAACGGATGAGCCGCGTCAGCCGGATCGCCTCGGCGGTCAGCTCTGCGCGCACCGGGTCGGTGTCGGCGCCGGTCGCGAGGTAGCCCTCGTTGAACACGAGATACAGCACGGCGAGCACGCCGGTCACGCGCGCCGGCAGATCGTGCGCCGACGGCACGCGATACGGGATGCCGGCTGCCGCGATCTTGCCCTTCGCACGCGTGATGCGCTGCCACATCGCGGCTTCGCGCACGAGGAACGCTCGGGCGATCTCGGGCACCGTCAGTCCGCCGACGAGGCGCAGTGTCAGCGCCACCCGCGCCTCCATCGCGAGGGCCGGATGGCAGCAGACGAAGACGAGCCTGAGGCGGTCGTCGTTGATCACTCCGAGCGGCTCGGGCCCCGCGTCATCCGTCAGCATCAGTGCCTCTCGGTGCAGTTCGCCGCGCCTTGCCTCGCGGCGGATCCTGTCGATCGCCTTGCGGTTCGCGGTCGTGGTGAGCCACCCGCCGGGGTTGGGCGGCACGCCGTCGGCCGGCCATCGTTCGACGGCGATCGCGAAGGCCTCGGCCGCCGCCTCCTCGGCGAGGTCGAGGTCGCCGAAGCGCTTCGCGAGCGAGGCGACCACCCGTGCCCACTCCTCGTGGTGCGCTCGGGTGAGTGCGGCGCGCGCGGGCTCGGCGGCAGTGCTCACTCGAACAGCATCGGTCGCACCTCGAGGCGCCGGTTGCACGCCTTCGAGCCGTCGGCCATGAGCGAGAGCGCGACGTCGAGGTCGGGGGCGTCGATGATCCAGAAGCCCGCCATGTGCTCTTTCGACTCGATGAAGGGGCCGTCGCTGAAGACCGGCTGCTCGCCCCGGCCGTCGATCACGGTCGAGGCGCTCGGCGCCGCGAGACCGGCTGCGAACACCCAGTGCCCGCCGGCGCGCAATCGGTCGTTGAAGTCGTCGATCGCGAGCGCCTCCTCGGCGGTGCCCGAGTTGGTCGTGCTGTCGATCACGGAAACCAGGTATTGCATCTCACACCTCCACGTGGGGTTCAGGGACATTCTCGCGCGAGCCGCCGGCTGCAGCGCCGGTCGGGGCGCCGCCGGGGCGCCTACGCATACTGCGGCCGGCCGACGGGCCGAAAGGTCTGCGCTTGGATCCCCTTCGGGAAGGTGCGCGACTCCACCAGTTCGAGTGCGAAGTCTCTTCCGTTCTCGGGGAACAACCGCGTGCCCGCACCGACGATCACGGGGCACACGATCAGCGTCATCTCGTCGACGAGCTCGCGTTCGAGCAACCAGCGGATGAGCTGACCGCTGCCGTGCACCTGCAGCTCGCCGCCCGGCGCGGCCTTCAGTTCGCGCACGGCGGCCTCGAGGTCGCCGGCCTCGCCGCCGGCCTCGCCGCCGGTCTCCCGCGCGCCGGGGAGCACGGTCGTGCCCGCCCACTGCGGGTCGGTGATCGTGTTCGACGCGACGAACTTCGGGCGCGAGTTCAGCGAACTCACGAACGGGTTGTCGAAATCGTCTTGCACCCCCCAGTAGCCCGCGAAGAGCTCGTAGGTGCGGCGGCCGAAGAGAAACGCGTCGGCGCGCAGGTAGAAGTCGCCGATGTAGGCGAGCGACTCCTCATCCCCGAGCGGCAGCGCCCAGCCGCCGCGGTCGAACCCGGGGTCGAGTTCGGCGTTGTTGCCGCCGTTGGCCTGCATCACGCCGTCGACGGTGATCTGGGTGTTGGTGACCAGTTTCATGATCGTGTCCTCTCGAGCCGACCCTCATCGGCCCGGTCGCGCCGACCCTCGTGGTCAGCCTCTCACCATTGCCACGAACGGTGCCGTCTCGATTCGACATCGATCGTGAAGTCGGATCGCGGATTGGGGATGGCGGGCGACCGCGTGCCTTCCGTAGGCTGAGCGACACCGACGGGCGAAGCCGCCCGTCTCGCGCCGGGGTGGGGGAGCGCGCATGGTCGACTGGTTCTACAGCACGAGCATCCTGATCACGCTGCCACTGTTCGTGGGCGGATTCGTCGCGGCCTCCTGCCTGATCGTCATCGCACTCCGTCCGGTCGTGAACCGGCTCGTCACCGACACGAAGGAGTGGGACCACGCCCTCGGGCACGTCATCGGCACGTTCGGCGTGTTCTTCGGAATCCTGCTCGCGCTCGTCGCGGTCTCGGTCTATGAGAACTTCGCCTCCACCCGCCAGGCGACGATCGAGGAGGCGGGTCTGGTCGGCGCGCTCTATCGGGCGTCCAGCGGGCTGCCCGACGAGCACGGCGACGAGATGCAGCAAGTACTCGACGCATACATGCACTCGGTCATCGAGGTCGACTTCCCCGAGCAGGCGATGGGGAATCTCCCCCAGGCGAGCGACGTGCAGGTCGACGACCTCCAGCGGCTCCTGCACACCGTCGAGGCCGAAACCCGTGGTGATCAGGCCGAGTTCGAGCAGGCGCTCGCCATCTTCGACGATTTCATCGAGGCGCGCCGGGCGCGGATCGACGCCACCGCGCTCGCCCTGCCGCCCCTCTTCTGGGTGGTGATCTGGGTGGGCGCCGCCGTCAACGCGGTGCTCATCGCGTTCATCCACGTGACGAACCGGCGCCTTCACCTGCTCATGGCGGGCCTGCTCGCGGTGTTCATCGGCCTCGTCATCTTCGTCACGGCAGACACGGATCGCCCGTTCGCCGGCGCGATCTCGATCGGCCCGGGCGCCTACGAGCGAGTGCTCGAGCAGATCATCGACGCGCGACCATAGCGCGCCGCGCCGCGCCGCGCCGGCGCCGCACTGCGGCGCCACGCCACGCCGCGCCGCGCCGCTACATCATCGACTGCAGCAGCTGCGTCGCCCGCTGGTTGTCGCTCGTCGCGAGCACGACGCGGTTTCTGGAGGCGACGTAGACAAGCGAGATGTTGATGCCCGCGTCGGCCAGCGCGCGCGCCATGCCGCCGAACACGCCCGGCGTGTCGAGGTCGGGGTCGGGCAGCGCCGGGCTGACGATGACGTCGGTCACGGCGTCGACCGAGATGCCCGCACGCTCGAGCGCCGCCGTGGCGCCCGCGACATCGTCGATGAGCAGGTGGACGGCGCCCCGGCCGCCCTCCATGATCGCGCAGAGGCCCTCGATGTTGACGCCCGCATTGCCGAGCGCCTCGCCGAGTCGAGCCCCCTCGCCGGGCTGGTCTTCGAGGGTGACCAAGAGATCTTTCGCCATGTGGCACCTCCTTCACGGATGTCTCAGGTCTACGCCCGTGCGCGCGGCGCGTCAACGCTCACGAGTGCAGAGGACCCGCCGGGATTCGGGACGTGGGTGCTGGTTCGCGGGCGCCTGTTCGCGGGATGATTGAGGTACGCATCGCACCTCAGGGAGGCGAACGTCATGGCATTCGACACGGCGAACGGAACCCGCGGAGCACGCCAGCCCGGACGCAACCGTATCGAACGGTGGGCGAACCTGCGAATGGCTCAGCGGCTGCGTCGCAAGGGCGATCGGAGCGGCAACAAGCTGGTGCTCGTGACGATCGGAAAGAAGACCGGTCAAGAGCGGATGACCCCGGTGCGATGGTTCGCAGGCGATGGGGGAACTCGACTGATCGCCGCCTCGGCGAACGGCGCCCCCCGCAACCCGGCCTGGTACTACAACGTCGCGGCCCATCCCGACCGGGTGCGCATCGAATACGCCGGCAGACGCATCGAGGTCACGGCGGAGCAGCTGCACGGTGCCGATCGCGATGCGGCCTGGCAGAAGATCACGACCCTGGCGCCGGGCTTCGCGCGGTACGAGCGCATCACCGATCGCGAGATCCCGGTGATCCGGTTGACCCCGCGCCGGGGCTGAGCCGCGGCACTTTCAGTGAGCGTCGACCGTCGAGCGGCCCGTCCGTGCCGGTGCCGCGCCGCCCTCAGGCCGGATCGATGCGCAGCACCGTGGCCGACTCTCCGACGGTGAGGTCGTCGACGACGCGGAGGCCGCGTGCGAGTTCGTCGACGGCTCCGATGACGGTGCCGAACCGTTCGCGATCGCTGCATACGGCGGTCACGCTCACGACGTGCGTGCCGAGATCCCAGGTGTAGGTGGCGAACGGCGGGCGACCGCCCTCGGGCAACGGCATCGCGAGCTTCTCGCCGACGCCGAGGTAGTTGCCGCGGAACTCTTCGGTGTCGTCGTACTCGATCGGCATCGATGCCCGCGCCATCCGCAGCTGGGGCGTCGCCTCCTGCACCTGTGCCATCACGACGAGCAGCTCGGGCTCCGCCTTCCAGACCCACACGAGCACCCGCCCCGCCGCCTTGCGCATCAGGAACGGAACCGCCTGACTCATCGCCCAGGCGCTGAAGCCACTGCCGGCGCCCGACGGCGCGGCGCCCGGCCCTCGAACCTGAGCGAGCAGCATCCTGATCGCCGCCTTGCGATGGCGGCGGCCGCGGAACCCGAGGGAGTCCGTGATCGGCACCCACTTGGAGAGGTCGGGTTCGGCATGAAGTCGGGGCACGCTTCCAGCCTACGAGGGGCCGGATGTCGCGGACGCCTCGAACGCGACCGTCGACAGAGTGGATGCCGCCGGCTCACGCCGCCCCGCCGTTCGTCAGCGCTCGCTCCGAAGTGTTGCCCGATCCGCCGGCACCGCCGCCGCTCCTCGACCTCACGCCCTGACGCACCGGCGCATTCGCGACGAGCACACCGGCGACGAGCACCACGCCACCGACGGTCTCCCACGCGTTCGGCACCTGGCCGAGCAGCAGAGCCGCGGACGCCATCGCAACCACGGGCGCGAGCAGCACCCACGGCACCACCGATGCCGAGCGGTTTCGCGCGAGCAGCGCGTTGAAGATCGCGTAGCCGACGAGGGTGCAGAGGCCGGCCGTGTAGAGCGTGGAGATGATCGGCCGCCAGCCGAACACCGCGATACCGGCGGCGATGGCGTCGGGCCCCTCGATGAGCGCCGACAGGCCGAGTGCCGGCAGCGGCACGACGAGCGACGACCACACCGTCAGAGACAGTGCGCCGAAGCGCTTCGCCGGCGCGACCGGGCCGGCCCGGCGCGAGACGACGTTGCCGATCGCCCATGAGAGTGCGGCCAGCAGGCACAGCGCGACCGCGAGTGCCGGTGCGTCGCCGCCGCGGCCGAACGCCACGACGCCGAGCCCGACGGTGCCGATCAGCACGCCGATCGTCTGCATGCGGTTCGGGCGTTCGCGGAGCGCGAGTGCCGCCACCACGACGGTCAGCACGACCTGGGCCTGCAGCAGCAGGGCCGCGATGCCGGGCTGCAGCCCGAGGGCCATCGAGGTGTACAGCAGGCCGAACTGGCCGAGGCACATGAACAGCCCGACCCCGACGACGGTCTTCCAGCTCGCGAGCGGGCGCGGCACGACGAGCGCCGCGAGCGCCACGACGCCGAAGCGCACGGCGACGAAGAACAGCGGCGGGATGCCGGTCATGCCCCAGTCGATCACGACGAAGTTGAAGCCCCACACGGTCGCCACTGCGGCGGCCAGGAGCATGTCTCGTCTCGTCACGAGATCTACTCTCGCCCGAGGCATCCGGAATCACCAGCGACCATTTCTGCGCTTGATTCGGTAGCATCGCTGCATGATCGATCTCGAAGCCGTGGTCGCGCTGCGATCGGTGGCCACGAACGGAAGCGTCGCGGCGGCGGCCGCCGCGCTCGGCTTCACTCCGTCGGCGGTGTCGCAGCAGATCAAGCGGCTCGAGCGCGGCACTCGCGTCGCGCTGCTCGAGCGGGCGGGGCGCGGTGTCGTGCTGACGGATGCCGGGCGGCAGCTCGTCACCTCGTCGGCGACGGTGCTCGCCGACCTCGAGCGCATCGAGGCAGACCTGCACCTCGCAGGCGGCAGCACCGGCACGTGTGGCGCCGAGCGCCGGGTCACCGGCGAGGTGCGCATCGGTGCCTTCTCGACCGCGGTGCGCGGCATCCTCACCGAGGTGCTCCCGCGCCTGCGCGCCGAGCATCCCGAGCTGCGAGTGCCGCTCCGCGAGAGCGAACCGTGGGAGACCATCGCGCTCGTCGCATCGGGGCAGCGCGACCTCGGCATCGTGCATCGATGGGGAGGGGTGGCCCTCGCGATGCCCGAGCACCTCGTCGAGACGCCGCTGTTCACCGATGTCGCCGACGTCATCCTGCGGCGGGATCACCCGCTCGCGCTCGCCGGGGCCGTCGAACTGACGCCCGTCGACCTCGCCGGAGAAGAGTGGATCGCGACGTTCGACTCGACGATCTGCCGGCAGTGGCTGCGACGGCTGTTCGACGGCGTCTCGAATGCGCCGCGCATCGTGCACGAGTCGATGGAGTTCGAGAACCACCTCGAGCTCGTGCGCGCGGGCCTCGGGGTCGCGCTCGTGCCGCGCATGGGGCGGCCGCCGATGCATCCCGATCTCGTGGCGATCCCGACCGTGCGCCCCGCGTCGACGCGTGGGGTCTCGGCGGTGCATCGGCGGAGTCAGGCCGACTCGCCGGCCCTGCAGGCAGTGCTCGACGCGATCCGCGAGGTTTCAGTCGGCCGCGCCATCTGACATCTTGTTCGGGTGATCGCGCCTGTCGTGGTCACACGGAGGCCCGGGTGTGGACCCGGGCGCCCTGCGCGTTGAAGAGGCAGAGCACCTCGAGCACGTCGGGGCCGGGATTGCCGAACCCGTGCGGCACGCGGGTGTCGAACTCGGCGGCCTCGCCCGCCTCCATGATGAGGTCGTCGTCGGCGAGGAGCAGCCGCATCCGCCCTGAGATCACGTAGATCCAGTCCCAGCCGGGGTGCACGTACTGGGGGATGGGCTTCTCGGGCGCCGGTGGATGCACCTGCTTGAACGCCTCCCATGAACCCGAGCCGCCCGAGAGCGGCACCGTCACGACGCCGTTCTTCAGCCGCGGCCGCGGGTGAATGCGGGGATCGCCGAGTGCCGGCGCGCCGACGAGGTCGTCGAGCGGCAGGCGGTACAGCCGCGCGAGCGGCATGAGCAGGTCGAGCTGCGCACGCCGAGAACCCGATTCGAGCCGCGACAGTGTGCTCGTCGAAATGCCGCTGGCTTCGCTGACGGCCCGAAGGGTCAGGCCGCGGGACTCGCGAATCGCGCGCAGCCGTTCGCCGATGCCGGCCAGTTCGTCGCGTTGCTCCATGTGCCCCTCGTTGCTGATGCGGCAACAAGTATTGCCGTTCGGAGCGCAGAGCGCCAGCATGAGGCGCATGGTCGCCAGTGCACAGGAACAAACGGATCTCACCGATGTCGTGATCGTCGGCGGTGGCCCGGCCGGCCTCAGCGCCGCGCTCTCACTCGGTCGCGCGCGTCGACGCGTCACGGTCATCGACTCCGGCGAGCCCAGGAACCGGACGGCAGCGCACATGCACGGGGTGCTCGGCCACGATGGGATGTCGCCGCTCGAGCTGCTCGAGCGCGGGCGTGCCGAGGCCGCCGGATACGGAGTGCGAATCCTCCACGACGAGGTCGAGTCCGCGCGCGTCGATGGGGCCGTCATCGAGGTCGACACCGCACACGGCACGCTGCGAACGCGCCGGCTCCTGGTCGCCACCGGCCTCGAGGACGTGCTGCCCGATATCCCCGGATTCCGCGAGCAATGGGGGCGAGGCGTCGTCGTCTGCCCGTACTGCGACGGATGGGAGCACCGTGACGACGTCATCGGCGTCGTGGCGACTTCGCCGCGCAGCATCGGGCAGGCCCAGTTGCTTCGCCAGTGGTCGGATCACGTCGTGTACTTCGAGAACGTCGTCGGCGAAGCATCCGTCACCGAAATCGACCACCTCGTCCGCCGTGGCATCCGGGTCGAATCCGGTGTCGTCGACTCGCTTCGCATCGAAGCGGATCGCGTGACCGGTGTCGAGGTCGACGGGCGCATCGTCGACGTGGGAGTGGTCTTCACCGGGCCGACGATGCGCCCGCGTGACGCGCTGCTGCGCTCGCTCGGGGCGTCGACGACCGAGGGCGACCTCGGCGTCTGGGTCGAGATCGACGACGACGGGCGCACCTCGGTGCCCGGGGTGTGGGCGGTCGGCAACGTCGTGAACGTGCGCGCCAACGTCTCGGTCTCGCTGGGGCTCGGGTCGCTCGTGGCCGGTGCGCTGAACGCCGACCTCGTCGCCGCCGACGTCGCCGCTGCGCCCGCGGTGTGACCTCGAACTCTTCCGCACCGGGATGTCACAACCACGCGACATCCGGTGTCTTCATGTCGACGGATCATCCGGGAACCGAACCCCTGGCCGTCGATACCGCAGGAGGACACGATGACCACCCAGACCCGCATCCCGCCGACCGAGCTCACCGGAGTCTTCGGCGCGATCGTGAAGGTCGCGGCCCGTCGCATGATCGGCCGGGTGCCCGACTCGATGGGCGTGCTCGCGCACCACCCCGCGCTCATGCGCGCCTCGATGGGCATCGGCCGCAAGATCGAGGCGCTCGACGAACTCGACGCGAACCTCGCGAGCTACGCGGGGATGGCGACGGCGGCGTACATCGGCTGCAGCTGGTGCCTCGACTTCAACTACTACAAGGCGCACAACGAGGGCCTCGACGAACAGAAGGCGCGGCAGGTGCCGGTCTGGCGCGAGGCATCCGTGTTCACGCCGCTCGAACGACAGGTCATGGAATACGCCGAGGCGATGAGCCAGACCCCGCCCGCCGTCACCGATGAGCTGTCGGCCGCGCTGCTCGACGCGCTCGGCCCGGCCGCGCTCATCGAGCTCACCGCCAAGGTCGCGTTCATGAACATGAGCTCGCGCATGAACCTGGCGCTCGGCATCCATTCCGAGGGGTATGCGGACGCGTGCGAACTGCCACCGCTTGCCAGTCGGTCGGATGTCGCGACCGACGTCATAGGCTCGTGATCATGACCGACGATCCGTTCGTCACCCACCGCGGCCTGCTCTTCACAGTCGCGTACGAGATGCTCGGCTCTGCGGCCGACGCCGAAGACGTGCTGCAGGAGTCCTGGCTGCGGTGGGCGGATGTCGCGCGCGACGAGGTGCGCGACCCGCGCGCCTACCTCGTGCGCATCGTGACCCGTCAGGCACTGAACCACTTGCGCACGATGTCGCGGCGGCGCGAGTCGTACGTGGGGGAGTGGCTGCCCGAACCACTGCTCACGAGTCCGGATGTCGCGGACGACGTCGAGCTCGCCGAGAGCGTGTCGATCGCGATGCTGACGGTGCTCGAGACGCTCGGCCCGACCGAGCGCGCGGTGTTCGTGCTGCGGGAGGTCTTCGACGTGCCATACGACGAGATCGCGGCGGCGGTCGACAAGTCGCCGGCGGCCGTGCGGCAGATCGCCCACCGGGCGAAGGATCACGTCGCCGCCCGGCGCCCGCGGGTCGCGGTCGAGCGTGCCGAGCAGGAAGCCGTCGTCGCGAGGTTTCTCACGGCGGTCAACTCGGGCGACCTGCAAGGTCTGATGGACGTCCTCGCACCCGACGTGGTCTCCGTCGCCGACGGTGGCGGGCTCGTGAAGGGTGCCGCGCTCCGGCCGATCCACGGTGCCGACAAGATCGCCCGCTACCTGCTCGGCGGTCTCGCGAAGCTCGGGCTGCCGTTCGAGGCGAGGCCGACGTGGGTGAACGGACACCCCGCGATTCGCGGCGAGGTCGACGGCGAGCTCGCCGGTGCGATCTGCTTCGAAGTCGAGGGCGGCAAGATCACGCGGATCTTCTCGATCGCGAACCCCAACAAGCTCGGGCATCTCGACGAGGCGGCGCAGCTGGTGCGGTAGACGCGGTGCACGGTGCGGCTGAGCGCATCTCCTCGCAGCCTGGCCGACTCTCTCATAGAGTGAGCACAGCCGGGGGCCGAACGACGGGGGATTTGAATGTCGAGCAACGCCAGCCGCACACGGTTCTTGACACTCGCGCTCGGCGCGATCGTCATCGCCGCTTTGAGTGCCTGCAGCATCGGACCGGGCAGCAGCTCGCCATCCGCGACATCCACCGCCGGCGACGGTTCTGACGGCAGCCTCACCGTCGTCGAAGACGGGCTCGACGCGGCCACCACCGAACAACTCGGCGCGGCCGCGACCGATGCGTTCGGCGGCGTCAGCGCGCCGGGCGCCGTCATGGCGATCCGCACGTCCGAGGGCACGTGGGCCGCCACGATCGGCTTCCAGGACTGGGATGAGACGGTGCCGATGACCGCCGACGTCAACCAGCGCGTCGGCAGCGTCACCAAGACGTTCACGGTCACGGCGCTGATGCAGCTCGCCGAACGAGGCGACATCTCGCTCGACGATCCGATCGAGATGTACGTGCCCGGCATGCCGAACGGCGATGCGACGCTCTACGAACTCGCCGCGATGCGCAGCGGCATCCCTTCGTACACGTTCAACGAGTCGTTCCAAGACACGCTGTTCAGCGACCCGAACCACGTCTGGACGCCGCAGGCCCTCGTCGACCTCGTGAAGGGCGTTGAGCCGATGTACGCCCCGGGCGCCAAGACCTTCTACTCCAACACGAACACCGTGCTGCTCGGCATGGTCATCGAGCAGGTCACCGGCAAGCCGATCCAAGACGTCATGCGAGAGCAGATCATCGAGCCCCTGGGTCTGGCCGCCACCGAGTTCCCGACGGATGCCGCGTTCCCCGAGCCGCACGCCAGCGGCTACACGACCCAGGGAACCGACGACGGCGTGCCGGTCGAGGCCACCGACTGGAATCCTTCGTGGGGTTGGTCGGCCGGCGCCATGATCTCCGACCTCGATGACCTGCTGGTCTGGGGTGAGGCGCTGGTCACGGGCGAGGGACTGCTCTCGCCCGAGTGGCAGGCCAAGCGCCTCGACTCGTTCGACTTCGACGTGCCGGTGTACCTTCCCGACGGTTCTGATGGCGCGCAGTCAGCGGCCCGCGCCTACGGCCTCGGCCTCGGCTTGGCGCTCGGCTGGTACGGCCACACCGGCGAGCTGCCCGGCTACAACACCGTCGTGCAGCACCACCCCGAGTCGGGCACCACCCTCATCGTCATGGTCGACAGCGACATCAAGTCGGGGGAGTGCCCGGATGGCGCCCCGACCACGCCCGGAGGGCGCACCACCGGCCCATGCTCGGATCCGGCGGTCTACATCGCCGACGCGCTCGCGGAGGCCATCGGGATGCCGCTCACCGAGTGACGGCGGGTGAGTGGATGCCGCGTCCGGCGGCATTTCGCATGGCAACCCGTGACTCCGATAACGTCGTCGCACCGCTTTACTCCGATGACGCGTCACACCGAGGACGTGCGGATCCGCTCAGTGCTCCGGTCTCGGCACCACCGTCAGCACCCGCTCGATGAACATGTAGAACTCGTCCATGAAGTTGCGCAGGAAGGCGGCGGTGCCGTCGTTCGTCACCTCCCCGTCGTCGGTGATGAGACCCGGCGTCATCTGGATGTACGCCTCTGGCGCGTTCATCTGCGGTGAGTCGCAGAACGAAAGCACGCTCCTCAGGTTCTGCTGGGCTACCGCAGTGCCGAGGTGGCCGGTCGACGCGCCGATCACGGCTGAGGGCTTGCGGGTGAGCGAGTTCTGCCCCCACGGACGGCTTGCCCAGTCGATGGCGTTCTTCAGCCCCCCGGGGATCGAACGGTTGTACTCGGGGGTCACGAACAAGACGGCGTCGGACGCCTTCACGGCCTGCTTGAACGCGCGTGCGACCGGCGGGAAGTCGCCGTCGTAGTCGTAGCTGTAGAGCGGCAGGTCGCGGATCGGGATCTCGGAGAACTCGAGCCCGGCCGGCGCCAGGCGGATCAGCGCCTTCGACAGGGTTCGATTGATCGATGATTCAGCGAGACTGCCGACGAAGTACCCGACCTTGTAGGGAGGCTCGGGCTCGATGATCTGGGCCATGTCATTGCCTTTCTTCATGAGAGGCGCGACGCGCAATCCTGTTGAACGGCGAGCGATGCGCAGCTCCAGTCTTCACCCGCCGTCGTCAGAAATCATCCCCTCATCGTCGAGGCCACGTCCAGGCGGAGCGCAGGATGAAGGCCAGCAGCAGCACCTCGAGTCCGATGGAGATGCCGTAGAAGAATGCCCACTCCCAGGTCGCCCCTGCCGCGTTGAAGACCGAGTAGGGGATGTAGAGCGATGCCACGATGAGGTTCGTGGTGCGGTTCACGCGGGCGGGCAGCGTCATGGAGAGCATCACCATCAGGGCGGGGATCGCCACGGACGCGAGCATGACGGTCAACAACGTCGGGCTGACGTCGAACCTCCAGACGAGGCCGTTGAGGATGCCGTCGACGACGCCGGGCTTGTAGAAGTTGAGGACGTCGACGTAGACGTAGAGGAACATGAAGCTGGCCCACGCGGCGGCGATCTTGGCCCGCACCGGGACCGGCGAGTTGTCGAGCAGGTTCGGGGTGTTCGTTCGGTTGGTCATCGGTTCTTCCTTCACGAGAGCGGTCCGTCCGCCGGAGTGGCGGCGGGTTTGGCTGCGTGCATCGTACGCGTACGGTGTACGCGTACGATGTACTATGGCGCGTACGCTGTACGCTTGTCAAGTCGGTCGAGAGAACGAGGAGACCCGTGTCTGCGATGGAACAACGCCAGGTCGCGTCAGACGCGGGACTGAGCAAGCAACGAGTGGCGGTCGAGGCGGTCCGGCTCGCTGACCGCGACGGTGTCGACGGGCTGAGTATGCGCCGGCTGGCCGGCGAGCTCGACGCGGGGGCGATGACGCTCTACCGCTACGTGGCGAGCAAGGAGGAGTTGCTGGACGCCATGATCGACATCGTGTTCGAGGAGATCGAACTCCCGCCCGAAGATACCGACTGGCAGTCAGCGATGCGACGGGAGGCGCTCTCCGCCCGGCAGGTTCTCGCACGCCACCCGTGGGCGATCAGCCTGATGGAGTCGCGGACATCGCCGGGGCCTGCGAACCTCCGCCACCGCGAAGCGGTCACCGCCTGCCTGCGAAGGGCCGGCTTCTCGGTCCTGACGGCGACGCACGCCAACTGGTTGCTCAACAGCTATGTCTACGGTTACGCCCTGCAGGCAGCCAGCCTGCCGTTCGACACCGCCGACGAACTCGCGGACATGACCGAGGACGTCTACCTGCCCCTGCTTCCTCCTGACGAGTTCCCGTACCTCAATGAGTCCGCCGCGGGGCTCGTCGCCGCCGGTTACGACCCGGCGGAGGAGTTCATGTTCGGCCTCGACCTCATCCTCGCCGCCCTCGAGCCGCTGAGGGCCTCCGCATAGCGAAGCTCATGGACCGTTGCCGGAAGACTGAGCCAGAAGGCCCTCAATGTCGAGCCGTGCCATGCTCGTTCCGTGAGATCAGTCGCCCTGCCCGTCGCCGCCCTGGTGATCGTTGCGCTCGCCGGGTGCACCTCCGCACCATCATTCGACGACATGCGAGGGGCTTTTCCTGGTCAGTCAGACGAATCACTGAACGACTTGGCATTGACCGTCTGCCTGCTTCTGGAGAACGTCAACGACGACTCTGCCGAGGCGAGCAAGCTGTTGGTGAGCGAGGTCAAGGTGACTCACGAACAGGCTGGGGTCGTCGTCGGGTATGCAGCGGCCGAGGTGTGCGAACGGTAGCGAAGGGCCTACGAATGGCGGCGACCCGCAGATCCGTCTGTTAGAGGTTCAGCTCGGCTTCGTATGCGGATGCAGCTTCGTCGATCTCCCACTGTTCGACGAACGAGTCATCGGGGATCAGGTAGGGGCGGTCGTACGCGCTGCCGTTGGTGCACATGTAGTCGTCGTGCCAGTCGTCGTTCATGGTCGGGTCCCAGTAGCATTCCCACCGCTCGACAGCTGGTTCGACGTACTCGACGGGCGGCTCGGGGGCGACCTCGACTGGCTCGAGCTCGGTTTGTTCGTAGTTGTCGATGCCCTCGTCGCTGCTCGAGCATCCGGCCAGGAGGTAGACCGAGGCGACGGCTAGAGTGGCGATGATGGCGGTGGGATGCTTCACGATTGGTCCTCGGGCTACTGTCCGGCCGCTTCCTCGTCGGACGCAGGTGCCCCTGCCGGTTGCATGTCGCGCTTCTTCGGCTTGAACAGACCCGCGACGCTCCCGCTCACGTTCTTGACGGTGGTGAGGGCTCGTGGCTCGTCCGGGATCCCATCCCCGTCGAGGTCGACGCTCCGGAACGGGCGCGTGACCGAGCCGGCGGCGCTCGCGACGCCGCCTCCCACAGTGCCGGCAGTGTCGGCGATCCAGCTTCCCGTCGCCGTCGCGGCGTCCTCCAGAGCTGCGAGAGCGCGGTTGGGCTCGGCTTCCATGTCGCTGGTGGCGGACGTTGCCTTGACGGCACTGGTGAGGTGGGCTGGGAACTCCTCCGGGGCATCCGCGAACGCGACCCGGGCGGCATTGATGACGTCGCGACCGAACGCGAAGCGTGTGACGCCGCCTGCCAGGGCGGCGACCCCGTACTCGATCGTTGCCTGCTGCTTCCCGCTCAGATTCTCGCGCACGGCATCCAGCTGACCTGTCTGGATGGTTCGGACGAGGCTCTGCGCCGCGCCTCCTGGCAGCGTGTCGGCGAGCGTGTTCGCCCAGTGCGACCAATCGGTGCGGCCAGCAGCGACACGGTGTCCGACATCGACGACGCCTCCTGCAGACACGGTTGCGATGTCCGTTGCCATCATCGCGATCTGCTGCTGGCTGACGCGTTCGTTCGTCAAACCGTAAACGAGGGCGTGGGCCTGAGCCTGGTCGAGATCCATTCCGTGGATGTCGGCGATTGCGAGGCCGAAGATCGCGGTGATCTCGAACTGCAGCTGTTCATCGCCCGCAGGCAAGAGTCCTGCGATCTGCTGAGCGCCATTCTTCGCGGCACCCAGTGCCATGCCTTTCGCGGCCACTTTCACGGCCGACTTCGCAGCCTCCTTGCTCGCCTTCTTCGCCGCCTGTTGGCCTGCGCTCTTGACACCGGCTGTGGCGGGCCCAGCGATGGGAATCATCGCAATCGCGACATCGGCCGCGATCGCGCCTGCCGCGATGACCGCACCCGCGGTCGTGATCGCGGTGGCGTAGTTTCGTTCAAGCATCCGGATCACCTCGGCGGGCGTCGCGTCTGGACGCCGGCGGCGGAGTCGCACAACATACTTGCGAGCGATCGAGTGACGAGCGCTGACCGCCTTCGTGATGTCGCGCGTGGCGACCTCGTCGGTGACCTCCGCTTCCAGTGTGATGGCCTCGATGGGCGCGAGGTCTGTCACAGCGACAGGGGGCATTTCGGGCGGGGTCGTGGACATGACGTCGGGTCTCTCTTGTGCGGGGCAGGGCTGGCTGTTTCGGGCTGTCTTCCTCAACGGCTCGACGCCCATGATGGCGGTTCCGATGTCGACTTCGCATCGCCAGGCGGCACTCGCCCCCGAACTGGGGGCACGAACGTCGTCAGCGGCTGACCCGCAAGTCCCGCCACCCGAACCGCCCGGCCTCGGGCAGACTCGCCCGAATCTGCTCGGCCGTGAGCCTGCGCCGCGGCCGCAAGTCGTCGGGCACGGATGCCGCGGGCGGCGCGGCATCCGTCACGCCCTCGGCGAGCATGCGCACCTGGGACTTCGCGACGAGCGGCACCTTCATGGTCCACTCGGTCACTTGCGCGAGCGCGTACTGCGCCATCCAGGTTCGCTCACTGACTCTTTCCCTCGGCCGCCGCGAGAGCAACTGCTGTTTGCACGCTCCGATGCCACTCCTGCCAGAACATCTGCCAGCCCTCTCGTTCGAACGGGTCGGCGACGGTCTCCCTGCTCGGAGATCGCTCGTGGAATGCTTCGACCTGACACGCGAAGCTGAGTACCGCATCACGTCACTGCGCACGCGTCGTGACCGCAGTGACCTCCCCCCGACGAAGCGTGACGAAGTCGCCAACTGTGACGACCGCCAGATCGACTCCCTGCGTGCAGCCGCTGATGCTGCACCGGTCGCCGTCGGGATAGACGAAGAATCCGCAGTGCGGAAGCAGCTGATTTTGGTCCGCAAGCTCCCCGCCCGGCTCGTAGTTCGCCTCGAGCGTGCGCAAGAGAAACAGACCGGCCGCCGTCAATGTCAGCTCACCATCATCAGAGCTGACCAGGTCTTTGTCCCCGACTCGCAACTGCACCTCGCCGTGCGCGCACTGATCAGCGGCCCCCGAGAGCCACGCCGGATTCACCGCCTGAAGCACAATCACGCCCCAACGATCTCACGACGGTCGTCGTTTGATCGTCAGTGACTGACCCGCAGGTCCTTCCACCCGAACCCGCCGCCATCGGCGGGCAGACTCGCCCGAATCCGCTCGGCCGTGAACATGCGCCGCGGGCGAAGGTCGTCGGGTACGGATGCCGCGGGCTGCGCGGCATCCGTCACGCCCTCGGCGAGCATGCGCACCTGGGCTTTCGCGACGAGCGGCACCTTCATGGTCCACTCGGTCGCCTGCGCGAGTGCGTACTGCGCCCACACCGGCCACGGCACCACGACGACGCGGCGTTCGAGAACGGATGCCACGCGCCGCACGGCCTTCGACAGCAGGAGCTGCTCGGCGCCGACGACGGCGACGGTCTCACGCGGCATCCGCCCGTCGATCGCGGCGACGAGGATGTCGGTGAGGTCGTCGATCGGGATGGGCCGGATGGGCTTCTCGCGGAAGCCGACGGTCGCGAACACCGGCAGGGTCTGCACGGTGTGGCTGAGGTGGTCGATGAGGTGGTCGCCGCGGCCGTAGATCATGCCGGCCTTGAGGATCGTGTAGTCGAGGCCCGAGTCGCGGATCAGCTCTTCGGCCGCCCATTTCGACTCGTGGTACGGGGAGCCGCAGTCGGGTCGCGCTCGCAGGAAGCTCAGCATGATGATCTTGCGCACCCCGGCGCGCTTGGCCGCCTCGATCACGTTCGCGGTGCCCTCGATGTGCACGCGCTGGTAGGTCTGGTCGTCGATCTCGCGGTTGATGCCCGCGCAGTGCGCGACGACCTCGCACCCCTCGAACGCTCGCGTCAGCGCGTCGACGTCACCAGTGTCGACGCCGGCGCGGCGAGAAATGACGACGGATGCCTCGGGCCCGAGCCATTCGGCCAGGTGGCGTCCGACGAAGCCGGTGCCGCCGGTGATCGCGGTGCGGGGGTGTTGGGTCATGACTGAGACCGTAGTATGCGTGTGAGCCCGCCCAAGGTGCGTCTACTCGACTGCCGCTAGTGTCGGCGTATTGTTCGGGGGTCGGTGTGGGCGAAAAATGAACGATCAGTTGGCGGGCGCATGGTTGGGCGTCATTGGCGGTGTCTTTGGAGCACTGTTCGCGCTCGCGGGCGTTTGGTTGAGCGAGATTGGGCATCAGAAGCGAGCCAAACAGGCGGCGGACGCCCTCCTTTCGGCCCGCGCAGAAGACCGTCGTGCTGAGCTATGGCAGATCTCGCTACCTGCGGTTGGCCGAGTGCAAGAGCTATTCGCCACTGTTGTGCGCCTCGCCAGGATCGAGGACGATGAACCTGGCACGGACTTCAACGAAGACTTCCCCGAGTGGTGGAAAGGTAAACGTATATCCCTTGATCGTGAAATCGCGCTGCTGCCTTCGCACGAGTTTCGGGAAGCGTTAACGTTGGCGGCCAACGGGGTAGACGGCGCCTATGCCCTCAAAGACGGTTGGAGTCTCCGCCACACAGTGGAGCGCGCCGCACACATCGGATTCGACCTCGCGTCAGCTTGGCTGCGGGACGAGTGCTCGTTGGACGAGACTCTTCACCAGCGGGTCACGAGCCTGGGAGTGAGGCTCCGCGAGATTCATGAGACTTACGCGGGTGAACTTGAGATGCAACTGGACCCGAAAGGCTACGGAATGCCGGCGTCTCCCCGGCAACCATTCTGACTCCTCGGGCCGTTCGTGGCTTTCATGCAGGTTGCGGCACAGTGCCAAATCCCCGGGAAGCTCAGCATGACTACCTTCTCGCACGCCGGCGCGCTTGGCCGCCCCGATCACGTTCGCGGTGCCCTCGATGTGCACGCCCTCGTACGTCTGGTCGCCGATGATGCGGTTGATACCTGCGCAGTGCGCGACCACCACGCACCCCTCGAATGCCCGCGTCAGTGCGTCGACGGCACTGGCGTCGACGCGCGTGCGGCGCGAGACAACGACGGATGCCCCGGGCCCGAGTCGTTCGGTCAGGTGGCGTCCAACGAATCCGGTGCCACTGGTGAATTTGCCTGGGAGGGCGGTGGCAGTGCCTAGGACTTTCATCTCGGACCACTAGATATCCGGCGACACGCCGTCCACAACACTAGATATAGGGGTAGTCGAACGTATTTTCGAGGTGCCGGATGTGCGCAGCGCACACCCGGGATCTCTATGAAAGGAGGTGAGTGAATTGGCCGCTAAGAAGCAAACCGTTTTCAAGAGCGCGTCGAACGGGCAGTTCGTGAGTGCAAGCACCGCGAAGGCCCGTCCGACGACTACGTACAAGACGACGGTCACCAAGAAGTCCGGGAAGTGACGCTGAGGTGACCTGAGGGGCGGGGACTCGTTTAGCAGACGGGTCCCCGCCTTGGTCTGTGCAAGCTAGCATGCCGGATCCGGACGTGTCGAGAACATTCCACCGTGTCAACGAAACCTTCGTCGGTGTGGCTGAGGTGGTCGCCGCGGCCGTAGATCATGCCGGCCTTGAGGATCGTGTAGTCGAGGCCCGAGGAGCGGGTCAGCTCTTCGGCCGCCCATTTCGACTCGTGGTACGGCGAGCCGCAGTCGGGCCGCGCCCGCAGGAAGCTCAGCATGATGACGAATGCCTCGGGCCCGAGCCGCCCGGCCAGGTGGCGTCCGACAAATCCGGTGGCACCGGTGATCGCGGTGCAGGGGTGTTGGGTCAGTCCGCGAGTTTATGGTGTCTCCACTTACGACGTGATCCACGCGTTACCGGTCGAGCTCTACAGGGGCCGGCTTGGAGCGGCTTGCGCTGGGACCTCGTCGTAGCTTGGTGATCGGTCGCACCGCACCACATCAAATGCAACACCACGACCAGAAGGCGTCCGATGGATGCCACTCGACGTCAGCTCCAGTTAGCGCCGGCTACGGTGACGTGAGCGACCGCGAAGTCGGGCCAGATGTCGGCGAGCGACAGTACGGTCTTCTCATGCCCGAAAGCGATTCGAACGCACTGCACAGAGACGCCGAAGTCCTGGCAATTGCTAACGAACGCGCGGTGTTCGTTGGGGGCGATGGTGGCCTCATCGGGCTGAGCGGGCGCCTCACCCTACTAGCGGCCGAGCTGCAGGGAGGCCAAGACGGGATCCTCGCACTGCTTGCACAGATTGCGGACTACTGGCTTCGGCCAGGCGATTGGGTTGAACCATTCGGACCCGCGGTTTCGTTGGCAGGGCGTCGCACTCAGATACCCAACGATCTTTCTGCAAACGATCTGGCGAGACTGCGGAGTGTTGTGGATGACATTGAGCATCCGCTGCTCCGAGGTCGCGTTCACGACGTTCTGTTTCTGCACGCGAGCGGGGCACAGCGCGTAGACCACGCGAAATCTCATATTGAAGCCGTGCTCGATTCGGGCATTTCAGAGGAGGCCTGGGCCCTTGAGATCGGCGCGTGGGAGCGTGCTATTCTCGTCGCTCGCCGCCTCAGCAAGGCGACCGCGACTCAGTTGGCCCTATTGGAGCATCGGCTCCGGGACGTAATCGAAGTGGAGCAAACCGGCTTCGCCGCGTTGAGGGCAGCTGAGTTGCTTTGGCATCTCCGGCGAAGCGCTGAACACTCGCAGTCGATAGCTACTCGTCTGGTTGCGATCGCGGATAGCTCGAGGGAACGCCAGCGCGCTCGTGCGTATCGAGAGAGCGCGGCAGGGTGGTTCCGAGCAAGGGGCGATGCCGTTGCCGCTGATGAGCAGATCGTGCTCGTGGTCAACAGCCTCGTCGGAGAAGCAGAAGAGATTGCGCGATCTGGCGACGCGAGCGGCGGAGCTCGCGCATCGCATCTGTTCGAGCTCGCGCTCCAGCGAGTGCGCACCCTTCCGCGTGCAGTCCGTGAACGGGAGGGCGTCTCGAAATTGCCCGCACATTTGGCGAGGCGAATCCGCGAACTTGGTGCGGCTCAGCTGGAGACAATGCAGTCGTTCTCCTCCAAGTCCATTGATCTGGCCGATGTCGCCAACGAAGCTGCAGAGTCTGTCGCCGACCGGCCTGCACCGGAGGCTCTTTTGCAGTTCGCAGCACTTCATCCATTGGTCGATTTTGCGAAGGAGAAGTCCAGCGCAGAGGAGCTGATCAACAAGCACCCCCTGTCACGCTTCTTTTCGCACATCACCTACACGAGCGATGGTCGAGTCGTTCACCGAGACAGCGGTCAGGGTGGGACGCCGATCTACGGTGTCGACCCAGCTACCTGGCGCCAGATGGTGCAGAGCTACGTATGGCGAATTGGGTTCCTCGTGCAAGGCATGATCTGGCCGGCGTATGTGCAGCTAAGCAATGATCACCGGCTGCCGCCGAACGTATTTGAAACGATTGTTCGAGGATCCGCGATCGTGCCCGACGACCGAGTCGGGCAGTTCGCTCGAGGTCTCTATCTCGGCTACACGTCCGATTTCGCAACGGCGGCACATCTCCTTGTGCCTCAGCTGGAGAACCTGGTTCGGGTCCACCTCGGGAACGCAGGCATCGCGACAACAAGAATGGAGAACGGTGTCGAACACGAAGTCGGTTTGAGCACCCTCATGGAGCGAGACGGCGTAGTGGACATCTTCGGCGCTGATCTCTGCTTCGAACTCCGCGCGCTCCTCTGCGGTCCGCTTGGTCCGAATCTACGAAACGAACTTGCACACGGGCTCCTGAGCGACGCGGCCGCATCGAGTGTTACCACCGTCTACTTGTGGTGGTTCGCATTGCGCCTCGTGTTTGTCACGTTCTGGAACTCGCGCCACGACACGGATGCCGCGGAGGCAAGGGAACCCGCAGGCCGCGAGGGAGAGTCGAACGCATCATGATTGGTCGCGGATCAAATGCGTCGGCACGCTACGTCGGTGCCAGCCTCCGCGTACGGCATAGGTTGCTGCGAGCGCGCGTGTCCTAACTGGCGCGAGTTTGGTGGGGCCGTGGCACAAACGGGAGGCTTCCTGCGATGATGGCGCCGTGACAGTTGATCAGGTTGAGCAGGAATTCGTGGACGATCAGGACGAGGTTGTTCTGATTCCAAACCAGGGGGAGTCCGAGGCAGACGCACCGCCGCCCATCGAAGGCTTCAGCGCTTCGGTGAGTGGGACGGACTGGACGGTTGAGACGCTCGTCAATCAGATGAGAAAGGGTCGCATCGACCTAGATCCGGCGTTTCAGCGACGGAACGCTTGGCTTGCCAACCGAAAAAGCAAACTCATCGAATCGATCATTCTTGGCTTCCCCATTCCTCAGATTGTGCTCGCCGAGAAGCCGGGGCAGCGGGGCCAATACTTCGTGCTCGATGGCAAGCAACGGCTGCTTGCGCTCCGCCAGTACTTTGCCGACCCGAGCGAGCAACGTGACTCAGCCTTCGAGCCGCTGGCCTTGACGGGTCTGGAGGTTCTGAGTGAACTCAACCGGAGTGATGTGAATGAGCTGGAGGAAAATCGCCCGGATTCCTACAGCGCGCTCGAAAACGCCACCATCCGGACGGTCGTGTTGAGCAACTGGAACTCAGAGTCACTTCTCCTTTCCCTCTTCTTGCGACTCAATACTGGAAGCGTCGCCTTGTCTCCTCAGGAGCTGCGCCAAGCGCTTATTCCCGGCGACTTCATGCAGTGGATTGACCAGACGTCCGGATCATCAGAATCCCTTCGTAAGCTCCTCGGGATCGATCACCCGGACCGGAGAATGGTCGATGCCGAACTCCTGCTGCGGCACATCGCCTTTAGCGTTTCTCCGTTGCCCTACCGAGGCAACTTGAAATCATTCCTCGACGACACCTCACGCACCTTGACGGGTGCCTGGGCGTTGGAGCAATTCCGCCTGAACGACGCTTACGACGACTTCAGTGCAGGATTGGAGTGCGGGGAGCAACTGTTCGGCCCCCGGTTCTGTCGCAAATGGACCGGCTCAGGCACCAGTCCATCGAACGGGCGCTGGGAGCGAGCCCTCAACCGAGCCGTGTTTGATGTCCAGGCGTACTCGTTGAGCATTCCCACGGTCCGTGAGGCGATCGCTGCACATCCCGATCAGGTGCTGAGCTCCTATCAACACCTCTGCGTTACCGATGATGCCTTTGTTCGATCAATAAGCGCGACGACCAAGACTGCCGACGCATTCATTACTCGGCATCGGGCGTGGCAGACAGTCGTGCAGCAGGCAACTGGCGTTTCATATGACTTGCCCGGTGCTCTCCGTCGTGGCTAATCACCCGCTGCTCGCTGAGGTGGAGGAGATAGACACGACGCTTCTGACGTCGGTCACAACAATCCCGCCAGATCGGTTGAGGTCGGACGAGCGCACGATGACACGAGCGTACCTTCTGGTCACGCATGCAGTGCTCGAGGAGCGGATCGAGAACATCTTTCTCGCCCATTTCTTCAATGCGCGAGCGGTGATCGATTCGGGATCAGCAATCCCCGCAGGCCTACTGCCGTTCTACTCCGCCGCACTGGAATGGGCTGGCATTGACCCTCCGACGTATGCCAAACGAACCTGGCGCGGCTACATGTCGTCTTCGGTCGCGGAGGCTCATGTCAAGAGCGTGATCCAGAACAACCATGGCCTCAAGCGCAATAACATCCAGGACCTCGCCAAGCTTGTAGGCATCGAATGGGCAGCCATCGATGATGCGCCGGGTGTTGAAATATCTGCACTCACGACGCTGGGGGCGAAGCGCGGTGCCGCGGGACACACCTCGCCCTTCATCGGGCCGGACCAAGCCATAACCGAAGAAGAGTATCCGGCGAATGTTCGAGAGTGGGTCAATAACGCAGTTCGGACCGTGATTCACCTCGAGGATGTGATCAGCCAAATGTGTGCGACACAGACAGCTCACCCGAGCGACGCGCATCGACAAAGCCTGATGCGTCGATCGAGGGCGCTCCGTCGAGCACGTCTGGAGCCATAAGGATCGCCGAATTGAGACTGGTCGGTCAACTGAGTGACCGCTGCACCGCTTGAACGCCGAGGACCCAGGCTGGCGGGAAGACAGATCGACGCATGTAGTAGCCGAGACAGTCAAAGCCGTGGGAATACCCGCGTCCTCTCAGCGTTGAACTTGAGCGTACCCCACTCAACTTCCAGGAGGATTGGTGCCCGAAGACTTCAACCCCGAAGCCGGCGCGAGCTCGTTCGACGAGTTTCTCGCCCGCTATCTCGCGGGTGAGCAGGCGCGTCAGGCTCGGTCGATCGACCTCAGCCGGTTCCTGACCGCCCGTACTCAAGGCATCCTGCGTCAAGCAGGACGCTTCGCGCTCGAGCGCGGCCAGACCGAGCTCGACGCCCTGCACATCCTGCGCGTGATCGTCGAAGACGAGAGCGTCAAGCAGGCGATCGCCCGCATCGGGGTCGCCCCCGAGCGGCTCATCACCGCGACCGAGGCGCGCCTGCCCGCTGCCATTGATCTCGATGAGGACACCCTTCGACAGGCTCAGGGAGCAGCAAGCATCACCCCGAGCGCCTCCCGCGCGCTGTTCCACAGCTACCAGGTGGCGCGCTCGGCCGGCTCGACCTACATCGACCCCGAGCACCTCTTCTTCGCGCTCGTGCTGGGGCAGGATGCCCCTGCCGGGCAGGTGCTCGCGCGCGCCGGCGTCACCGCCGAGGCCCTCACGCAGGGCATGCGCGAGACGGTCGAAGCGGGCATGCCGGGTGCCGACGAGGACTCCCTTCGACAGGCTCAGGGAGCGGATGCGACATCCGAAACGCCGATGCTCGACAAGTTCGGCACCGACCTCACCGAGCTGGCCGCGAACGGCGAGCTCGACCCCGTGATCGGCCGTGCCGACGAGATCGAGCAGACCATCGAGATCCTCAGCCGTCGCACCAAGAACAACCCGGTGCTGATCGGCGAGGCCGGCGTCGGCAAGACCGCGATCGTCGAGGGCCTCGCCCGCGCGATCGTCGAGGAGTCGGTGCCCGAGGCCCTGCTCGACAAGCGCGTCATCTCGCTCGACCTGCCCGGCATGCTCGCGGGCACCCGATACCGCGGCGACTTCGAGGAGCGCCTCACCAAGACCATGGAGGAGATCGCCGCGAACAAGGGCGAGCTCATCATCTTCATCGATGAGATCCACACCGTGGTCGGGGCCGGCGGCTCGGGCGATGGTGGCACCGACGCGGGCAACATCTTGAAGCCGCGCCTCGCGCGCGGCGAGCTGCACCTCGTGGGTGCGACGACGCTCAAGGAGTACCGCAGCATCGAGAAGGACCCCGCCCTCGAGCGCCGGTTCCAGCCGGTGCGCGTGGGGGAGCCTTCGATCGAAGACGCCGTGCTGATCCTCCACGGGCTGAAGCCCGCCTACGAGGAGCACCACGGCGTGCAGTACACGGATGCCGCGCTGCGCGCCTCCGTCGAGCTGAGCGCCCGCTATCTCACCGACCGCGTGCTGCCCGACAAGGCCATCGACCTCATCGACCAGGCAGGCGCGCGTCTGCGCCTGAAGCTCGGCATGAAGACGGATGTCTCCGCGCTCATCGCGCGACTCGCCGACCTCGAGGCCGACAAGAACGCCGCCGTGAGCGCCGAGCACTATGAGGAGGCCTCGCGCATTCGCGACGAGATCTCGAAGGTGCAGGCTCGACTGGATGCCGCGACATCCGCTGGTCGAGGAGCGACGCAGGAGCGTATCGAGACCTCGTCACCTGGTCTCGATACGGCCGCGAGCGGCCTACTCGACCACCGAAATGTGATCGACGAGGCCGAGATCGCCGCGGTGATCTCGCGGGCCACCGGCATTCCGGTGAACCGCCTCACCGAGAGCGAGCGCGAGCGCCTCGGCGACCTCGAGGGCGAGCTGCACGCGCGCGTCATCGGCCAAGACGACGCGGTCACCGCGGTCGCCAAGGCCGTGCGCCGCAGCCGCACCGGCATGGGCGATTCCAAGCGCCCGGTCGGGTCGTTCCTGTTCCTCGGGCCGACGGGTGTCGGCAAGACCGAGCTGGCGAAGGCGCTCGCTGCGAGCCTCTTCCCTTCGACGGGCTCAGGGAACGAGAACGTCGTGCGCTTCGACATGAGCGAGTTCGGCGAGCGGCACACCGTGTCGCGGCTCGTCGGCGCCCCTCCCGGCTATGTCGGGTACGACGAGGCCGGGCAGCTCACCGAGCGCGTGCGGCGCAACCCGTACTCGATCGTGCTGTTCGACGAGATCGAGAAGGCGCACCCCGACGTGTTCAACCTGCTGCTGCAGGTGCTCGACGACGGACGCCTGACCGACGGCCAGGGCCGCACGGTCGACTTCCGCAACACGGTGATCGTGATGACCTCGAACCTCGGTTCGGAGTTCCTCGCGTCGCGTTCGGGAGCGCTCGGCTTCGTCGCGTCGACGGATGGCTCGGGCTTCTCGTCGCAGGATGACGTGCGCAACCGCGTCATGGGCAAGGTGCGCGAGGCCATGCGCCCCGAGTTCCTGAACCGCATCGACGAGATCGTGCTGTTCCAGAAGCTCGACGAGCCGCAGCTCGCGCGGATCGTGCGCCTCATGCTCGGCGCCACCGCGTCGCGGCTCGCCGCGCGCGAGGTCGCCTTCGAGGTGACGGATGCCGCGGTGGCGCTGCTGGCCGAACGCGGCTACGAGCCCGAGTACGGTGCCCGGCCCCTGCGCCGCGTCATCCAGCGCGAGATCGACGACCGCATCAGCGACCTGTTCGTGAGCGGTGCGCTCGGCGACGGCGAGGGCGTGAAGGTGGATGCCTCGGGCGGCGAGTTCGTCGTGACATCCATGCCCCGTGCGACCGTGACGGTGCCGCTGGCGGCGTAACCGCCTTGCCGCGTCGCACGTAACCGTGTGAAGCAGCGACGGTAACCTGTCGAACTCCGAACGCCCGGCCCTCCTTGTGAGGGCCGGGCGTTCGCGTGCATCACATCTGGGGAACGCGGCGGATCCGTCCGCGACGCTTGGGTTCGTCCGTGAGCGCCTGAAGCGGTTTCGGCTCAGCCGCCGCCGCGACCGCTGCGGTGGCATCGAGTTGGCGAATGAGCTCGTCGGCGAGCGCGAGGCTCGCGCCCGTCAGCCTGAAGCTCGGTGCTTCGGATGCCTCGAGGCGCAGCGCCTCATGGCCGCGATTGTATGCCTCGAGAAACTCGGGCAGCGCGGCGACCAGCGAGCGATAGCGAACCCAGCGGTGGTTGTCCCATCCCGTGGCCGTCTTCGGCCCCTTCTCGGGATAGTGCAGCTGGGTGTACTGGTCGACCATGCGTTCCGCCCCCGCACGGCCGCGTTCCGCGAGCAGATCGATCGCCGGACCGTCCATCGCGAGATTGAGGCCGCCTTCCGCGCCCGTGTGATTGATGCGCAGGATTCGGTCGCGATACCCGAGCACGTCGAGGTGGGAACTGTCGGTCCACGTGCGTGCCGTCAGCACCGCGGCTTTGGCGAACCCCATGAGCGCTGGGAGTCCGCGGCCCGGGATGTCGTGATAGTCCGGCATCAGGCCGCCCTTGTTGGTCTTCGCGAACCAGACGTTGCGCCACTGCTCATCGAACTCGGTGTGCACCGTCGCCTTCGGATGGAACGGTCCGAGGTTGATGGCGAACGTCGGGCGCGTCGGGAGCGGCGCGTCGAACAGGTGCAGCGGGAAGTTGCTGCAGAGGCCGCCGTCGGTGAACCACAGGCGCTGGAACGGCGGGTGAGCCTCGGGCTCGTCCGATTCCATGGCGGTGCGCGCTGCTCCGGCCGATCGATCGACCGCCCACAGTGGCACGGCCGAGATCAGCAGCGGAAAGCTCAGCGAGAGACGCGTGGCCACGATCACCGGCAGCTCGCCGCCATCCGGCAGCCGCCGCAGCCGCGGCTCGTGCCCCGCCGCCCACTCGTCTTCTCGACGCGTGTTCAGGTCAGCGGATGCCGCGGCACGATCCGATGCCGCATGCAGGTGGTCGAGCACCCGTCGCGGGAAGAGCCGGCCCCACTCGGCATCCGAGTAGAAGAGGTTGTGCGTCTCGAACGGCAGCTCGTAGGGGCGCGACCGGCTGAGGCAGGTGCCGATCATTCGCAGGTCGATCTGGCGCGAAGCGACCGGAAGATCTGCGCCGCCGCCCCAGAGATCACCGAACGTGAGCGGCGAACCGGTGGCCGGCCGCCCCGCGAGCTCATCGAGGTGGCGGGCGAGCCACTCGGTGAACGCCGAGCCGTCTTGATGCTCGCTGAGGCCGGTGCAGAGGCCGAGCGAATTCGCCGGTACGTCGACCGCGAGCGAACGAACCGCCCCGACCAGCACGCCGACGATCACTCCGATCAGCGCGAGCAGAGCCCCGGCGACGACGAGCAGCCAGCCGGCGGCCGACCAGAGGGCGACTCCGATCGCGATGAACACGATGCCGAGTGCGCCGCCGATCGACGCGGGAAGCCAGAAGCCTCGGAGAAGTGCGCCGATCACGGGCCCGACGCGCTTCGTCGAGGCGGCGACGAGCGCCCGGAAGAGCGGCTTCGTCTTCGGCGTGGGCTGGAACAGGTCGAGGAGCCCGCCGTCGGCCAGCGTCGCGGGGATGGCGTCGAGCGCGGCGAACCCTCCGCTCGAACGACCGAGTTCGGCGGCGGCGCCGAACGCAGCGCCGATCGCACCCGCCGAGGCTCCGCCGAGACTGCGGAGCCGGTAGGTCTTCGCGAACTCGGCGAGGGCTCGGGGATAGATCACGCCAGAGGTGATGCCGCCCTTCATGACGACATCGCATTCGGCGATCGGATGGCGCCAAGGATCAACGGGATCGTTCGTGCTCATGAGAGCCTCCGTGCTGAGAGGTCGGGCCAGTCGTGATGCTAGGAACGTCGATGGCCGGCGGCATCCGGGCCATCACTGGTTTCCCCCTCCGTCCGGGCGGACATTCGGCACTCCGGCGCAGCGTCGAAGCGAACGCGGTCGTACCCTCTGATCGGAGGAGTTGGGGGGAACTTCCGATGAGTGCTGCCAAGCGACTGACCGACCTGATCGACTACACCGCGATCCTGCCGTACGCCAGCGAGATGTTCGGCATCTACCAGCCGCTGCTGGGCTGGAAGTCCCGTCGGATGGAGGAGCGGTTCGGCAGCGGATTCGAGAAGGACAAGCGGCAGCTGATCGACCGGCTCAAGCGGGAGTTCTCGGGCCTCGTCGAGTTGCAGTACGACGGCGACGTGCTCGGCGACGTCCGCATCCGGCCCGGGGTGCTCGACGCCCGAGCCCAGAAGCCCGCCGACAGCGTGCTCATCGAGGAACTCGGGCGCAAACTGCCGACGACCGCGGCGGAGGTCACGCACGACGACTGGCTTGGAGTCATCAACCCAGGCGAGATCCAGACGCTCTTCGACCAGGTCGTCGGCCCCCGCTACATCGAGTTCCAGCGCACCCAACTGAAAGACGACTCCTTCAACCGGATGCCGGCGATGCTCGCCCGCGCAGACGTCGGGCGCTTGAACCGCGCGACGGCCCGCACTGCGTTCGAGTCGCAGTTGCGGTACGAGTCCGCACTCGGCGGGGCCCTGCTGCACCTCGCCGAGACGAAGCAGTACGACACGCTGCGTCAGGTGTTCTACAGTGCGAAGGACAACACCGAGCAGGCGCAGATCGTGCTCGCCGCCCTGGCAGCGCCCGACCCCATCGAGGGCTACCTCGACCTGGAGCACCTCAACCCGCGCGAGCGCGATCAGCTGCAGCGCGTCGCCCTGTCGCCGATCAGCGTCGTGCACCTGTTCCGGCAGTACTTCTTCGAGCTCGACTCGTTCCTCGGCACGCCGGTGGGGCATGTCTGGCTGTCACCGGGTTCCACGGTCGAACTCATCGAGGTGCAGACGCGTCGAACGATCGTCGAGAAGACCCTCGAGCAGACCCTCGAGACCACGCTCAAGGCGGAGTCCGAAACCACGGAGCAGGAGGAGATCAGCGAGGCCGTGAAGGAGGACAACAAGCAGGACGTCAAGTTCGGTGCGAGCGTCACAGCCTCGTACGCCTCGATCGTCGCCAACTCGTCGTTCGACTACAACACGAGCCAGCAGCAGTCACGCGAGGAGACCCACAAGCGCATGCGGCAGCAGACCGAGAAGCTCTCGTCCGAGATCCGCAAGAACTTCAAGAGCACCTTCAAGACCATCACCGAGACCATGGACAGCTCGAGCAAGCGCTACGTGCTCGCCAACTCGACGCAGGAGCTCATCAACTACGAGATGCGCCGCAAGATGCGACAGGTCGCGGTGCAGGTGCAGGACATCGGAAGCTATCTCTGCTGGCAGACGTACGTGGACGACCCCGGCGAGTCGCTCGGCGTCGCCAAGCTCATGCACATCGCCAAGCCCGCCGAACTCGACGGCCTGCACGCACCCGAGGAGATCCCGCTCCTTCAGCCGTTCGCCGAGCAGAAGGTCGTCACCATCCCGTTCATCTCGATCGAGGGCACCGACGCCGACAACGAGAACGAGGTGTATCAACACGGCGTCGAGGTCGACGACTCCGAGTTCCTCGGCAACCTCGAGAAGATCCAGGCCGACTTCCCGATCGAGTGCGTCTGTCCGCGCGGCGACTACGTGCTGCAGAACGTCGAGTTCGACGGCATGGGCAAGCCGGTCTCGGCCTCGCGCTCCGGGGCGATCGCCAACTCCGACAACCGCTCGACGTTCACGCTGCACCTCGACAGCGCCGACTTCCAGGGGCAGAACAGCGTGCAGGTGCAGCTCACCCTGCACTGGTCGCCTGCGGCCGGTGCCAACGACGAGGCCATCCAGAAGAACAAGGAGAACGTCGCTCAGTTCAAGGCGCGCGAGGCGGCCGAGTACCAGAAGGCGTTCGTCGAGAACGCCCGCCAACGGGTCAAGCTCATGCACCAGATCGAGACGCGCCCCAGCGAAGACCTCCGCGAGGAGGAGCGTATCGTCGTGTACCGCAAGCTGATCCAGGACCTGCTCACCAACGGCGTCCCGATGCCCGATGATCGCACCCGGCACATCGTGGCCGAACTCATCAACTCGATCTTCGATGTCGACAAGATGCTCTACTTCGTCGCTCCCGAGTGGTGGCGGCCGCGCCTGCGCGACCACCGGCAGCAGCTCGAGCCGTCGCGGAGCGGCCCCGCGCATCTCGTCGCCAACCTCGACGTCATCGGCAAGGGCGTGCTCTCCAAGCTCTTCGGCGTCACGGCAACCGCGACGGCGGACAAGCTCGCGGGGAGCACGATCGGTTGGGGTGGCATCGATGACCCCGCTCGCGACAACTACTACATCACCGAGGACTCGAAGCCCGCGAAGTTCGGGTCGTCGCTGGGATGGCTCCTGGAGCTCGATGGCGACAACATGCGCAACGCGTTCCTCAACGCACCGTGGGTCAAGGCCGTGATCCCGATCCGGCCGGGGAAGGAGGAGGCCGCGATCAACTGGCTGAAGGGCGTCGAGGGCTTCAACGGCATCACCGACGCCGACCTGTACCAGACCGACAATCCGGATGAGAAGGACATCAACGGGCAGCCTCTGGACGGGCAGAAGATGATCGACGTCATCCTCGACCTCGCCCGCAAGATCCAGCGCAAGCACCGCCAGGGCGTCGAACAGGGCACTTTCCCGAAGGCGAGCGAGGTCGACGACCCCCAGCTGGTCGATGCAGAGAACGTCGTCACCGCCACCCCGATCGACCGGGTCTACGAGCACGGCTTCTTCCCGCTCGCGGGCGGATTCCGGGCGAACGTCACCGGCAACTACGAGATCTTCGACCAATGGCTGGAGATCCTGCCGACGGATCAGGTGGTCCCTGTGGAGGTGCAGTACGACCCGAAGACCGGACGCCAGGTGTGATCGCCGCCGACATCTTCATCGGGCCGCTGCTCCGGCGGGCCGCACCCGACCTCGTGGTCGTCTGCCTCGCGACCTACCGTCCGGTCGGTCTGCGGTTCTCCGTGCGTCGGCATGGCACGACCGACTGGCTCGCGCATGACGACGAGCCGCTGACGGTGCAGGTGACGCCGACCTTGACGTTCCACTTCGCGAGGATCCGGCCGGAGCAGCCGCTGCCGACCGGGGCGGTGCTGGCGTACGGGATCGCGGTCGAGGGGGCAGGTGGATGGGACTACGGACCGTTCGAGCGCATCGTTCGTGAGGACGGGCTCGCCTACGGCGATGCGCCGCTGCCCACGTTCGTGCTCCCGAGACGGCGATCCACGCTGCAGGTGCTCTACGGCTCGTGCCGCAAGATCCACGACACCGATGGCGGCGAACGCGACACCATGGCCGATGGCGACGCGCTCGTTGCGAGGACCTGGCTGAAGCCCGCCGATCGACCGGCCCTGCTCTGCCTCGGCGGTGACCAGATCTACGCGGATGACGTGCACGAGATCGTCCGCGACGAGATCACCATCCTCGCCCAGCGGCTCGAGACCACCCCGCCCGAGCAGCTTCCGGATGCCCCGGGGCTCATGCCGCGCGGCCGCGAGACCGTGCTCAAGAAGAAGGCCAAGTTCACCTCGGACGATCTCGATCGACATGTCGCGACGTTGTGCGAGTACCTCGCCCTGTATGGACTGATGTGGAACCCGCGCACCTGGTACGCCCCGCATCGCGAACTCGACCACTTCACGCGCACCCTGCGGAACGCGCGCCGGTTGCTTGCCAACGTCCCGACGTACATGATGTTCGACGACCACGACGTGACCGACGACTGGAATCTCGACCTCGACTGGATGACGAGCGTGTACTCGGCTTCACTCGGTCGGCGGATCGTGGCGAACGCGCTCATGGCCTACTGGCTCTGCCAGGGGTACGGGAACGATCCGGACGCGTTCGGCGACGATGCCGGAGTGCGAGAGTTCGCC
This sequence comes from Agromyces sp. NPDC055520, assembly GCF_053619715.1. Taxonomy (NCBI): domain Bacteria; kingdom Bacillati; phylum Actinomycetota; class Actinomycetes; order Micrococcales; family Microbacteriaceae; genus Agromyces; species Agromyces sp. NPDC055520. The sequence continues at coordinate 109,649 of NZ_JBSHJY010000003.1, forward strand.
GACCTGATCGAGCAGCGCGGCCGACGCGCCGCGCAGGCCGACGAGCGCTTCTGGCGCTTCGACCGGTGGGAGTTCGCCACGCCCACCGAGCCGCTCGTCTATTTTCTCGACACGCGCACCCAGCGCGGCGCCGAGGACGACGACCGCGGCGGGATGAAGCGGGGGGCGCCCGCGTTCCTGAAGCGGGTCGCGTCGTGGGATGCCACCATGCGCCGCCTCCAGGCGTGCCTTCGCAGCCAGGAACCGTCACTCCCGCTGGTGCTCGTCTCGCCCGCACCGGTGTTCGGCTTTCGCTGGGTCGAGGCGCTGCAGGGATTTCTGACGTTCTTCGTCGGCGCGTACAAGTACGACTACGAGAACTGGGCTGCGAACGAGGCCCACTTCACGGAGTTCCTGCACCGCCTCGCCGGGCGCAACGTCGTGGTGCTGTCTGGCGACGTGCACTACGGGTTCTCCTCGACCGTGAAGTACATCGAGTTCGACGCCGGCAGGTCGCGGGCCAGAGGTGCACGAACGACGCCGACCGGCGGCCTGCCCGCCACCCCGAGTTCGGCGGGAGCTTCGTACCGTCCGACCTCCACCGCGCAGTTCGTGCAGCTCTGCAGCAGCGCGATCAACAACTATGCGGGCGGCGCCTGGACCCGCATTCCGGCCTGGCTCAGTCGCACGCAACCGGCTACCATCCTGACCGAGGACGGCACCACGGTGGCGGGGCGTTATCGCGACGGGTTGTTCGTGTTGATCGACTTCGACGACACCGACCCCGGGCATGTCGCTCAGGTCGTCCGGACGCCGCAGGAGGTGCGGCCCGTCAGCCTGTTCCGGCAGCGCATCAACGACGAGCACAACTCCGGCTACCTCGGCGAGCACAACCTCGGGCACGTCGTGCTGCGCGGCACGACGGTCGAGCACCGGTTCCTGACCGAGAAGGGGGCGCGCTCGGAACATCGGTGGGACTTCTCGAACCCGCGATACTGGGACTGACGGCGAGCGCGTGAAGGTGGATGCTTCGGGCGGCGAGTCGATCGTGACATCCATGCCGCTCGCGATCGTTTCGCTGCCGCTGGCGGCGGCCGAGCCGCCGGGCCAGTATTGACAAGATGAACCGCGACCAGGTCGCCGACATCATCGGGAACTACCAGGCGTTCGCTGCTCAGCAGCGCGACCGCCTCCTCGCGCGTGGGATCGACATCGCACCGTACGAGCTGGGCCACCTCGCCTTCCGGGTGCCGGAGTGGGAGCAGTACGTCCACGTGCGGACGCTGCTCGAACGTCACGCTGTCGCGAACGTGGAGGGTGTCTGGAACGGGCGGCCGATGTCCATGATCCTGCTCGCTGAGCCGCTCCGCGTGCTCGACGGCAAGGTGATCCCGCTCATCGAGCTCATTCCGCCCGTGCACCAGCGCGTGTACAAGATGGGCATGGAGCACATCGGGGTGGTCGTCGGGGAGGAGGTCGATGCGTTCTCCCGTCGGCATCGGGAGGTGCTGACCGGGCAGCAGTTCCAGAACGAGTGGAACGAGCCGTACTACATCCTGTTCGAGGACTTCACCCACGTGAAGTTCCATCGCCGCTCGCTGCGCGAGGTGATCGAATTGCAGGGCGGGGCGTTCGATGGCATCCACCATGTCGACGGCTGGGTGCCGCAGCGGCTGGTGACCGCAACCGGGCCGAACCCGTTGCCGCGCTGAGCGTCTCATCCGAAGGCGAGGAGTTGATGCGCGGCAGGTAGGCGGTCGAAGGCGCGCGATGTCCGGCCGTGTGAACGACGCCGTGCGTTCATGACGTGGACGCATTCCGGCCACCGGCGAACGGTCGAATACGAGCGACCCCCGTTCAGCCTGACAGGAGCGCCCGAATGTCGTTGCCCCGTCCCGCCCGCCGAAGCGCCGCGATCCTCGCGACGCTCGCGGTCGCCGCCTCTGGAATCGCGATCGCCGCGACTCCCACCATCGCCCTCGGCGCCGAGCCCGGCGTCGTCGTCAACGAGATCTGGTACGACGGATCGCCCGCCGACGCCATCGAGCTCTACAACGCGTCCGCGGCATCCGTCGACGTCTCGGGCTGGCAGGTGCAAGACGACAAGCGCACCGAGACCGGCACCATCCCCGGCGGCACGACGATCGCACCGGGCGGATACCTCGTGCTCGCGAAGGACGCCTCGCCGCTCGGGTTCCCGTTCGGACTCGGCAAGGGCGACGCGGTGACGCTCCTCGACGCCGCCGGCACACTCGTCGACAGTTTCGCGTACGAGGCGACCGCACCGCTCAGCGACTGGTCGCGCTGCGCCGACGGCGGCGAGTGGGCCCACGCCACCGAGGTGACGCTGGGCGCGGCCAATGTGTGCTCCGCGCCTGCGCAGCCGGGCAGCGTGCTGCTCAACGAGATCGACTCGGGCCCGGCCGACTGGATCGAGCTGATCAACCCGGGCACGCACGACCTCGACCTGTCGGGCTACGAGATCCGCGACAATTCCGACGACCACCGCTGGTTCTTCGCGCCGGGTTCGACGATCGCGGCCGGCGCTCGACTCCTCGTCGAGGCCTCCACTCCGGGTGTCGACGCGGCCGGCGCCGCGCAGCAGTTCCAGGCGGCCATCGGCATCGGCGGGTCGGACTCCATCCGGCTCTACGACGACGCAGGCGTGCAGCTCGACACGTACTCGTGGACGGGGCATCCGGCCATCGACGGCGACGAGGCGATCGCGAGCTGGGCGCGCTGCCCCGATGCGACCGGGAGCTTCGCGCTCGCCGAGGTCACGCCCGGCCAACCCAACACCTGTGTGCTGCCGGCCGTGGCCGTCAACGAGGTCGAATCGAACGGCGACGCCACCGACTGGGTCGAGGTCGTCAACACCGGCTCGCAGCCCGTCGATCTCTCGGGCTGGACGCTCATGGACAGCGACCCGATCGGCCACGCCGCCGACGTCACGCCCATTGCGGCCGGCACGACCCTCGCCCCCGGTGCATTCTTCGTGTTCGACGGCGGCGCGCACTTCGGCTTCGGCCTGGGCGGGGCGGATATCGCGACCATCCGCAATGCCGCTGGGCTCACGGTCGTCGAGTACGCGTGGACCGACCACGCCGCGCTCACCTGGGCGCGCTGCCCCGACGGCACCGGCGACTTCGGCGACGCATCCGTCGCGACGAAGGGCGCGTCGAACGCCTGCGGCGACGGCCCGGTCGACCCGGTCGACCCCGATGTCGCCGTGTGGCCCGGTGCCGCCGAGGTCACCGTGATCGACGAGACGCCGATGTTCGAGGGCGACTCCTCGGGCCTCGACGCACAGGAGACGCCGGACGGCGTCGTGCTCTGGGCGGTCGACAACGGCACCGGCACCTTCTGGAAGCTCGACGCGAGCGCCGACGGCTCAGTCGCCTTCGCTGACGGGTGGACCGCGGGCAAGCGAGTGCGCTTCCAGCGCGACGCCGACGACCCCGCTGCGGCGGGGCCCGACGCCGAGGGCATCACCATCGACGACGACGGCCGGCTCTACATCGCCTCCGAGCGCGACAACTCGAACAAGGGCGTCAACCAGAATGTCATCCTCGCGCTCGACCCCGAGGCCGCGGGCCCCGATGTCGTCGCCGAGCAGGAGTGGGATCTCACGGCGTCACTGCCGCAGGTCGCGGCGAACACGGGTCTCGAAGCCGTCGAGTGGGTGCCGGATGCCGCGCTCGCCGGCCTGCTCGTCGACGCCAATACTTCGGCGCCGTACGACCCGGCCACGTACCCCGGCCACGGCGACGGCCTCTTCTTCGTCGCGGTCGAAGACAACGGCGTCGTCTACGCCTACGCCCTGAACGCCGATGGATCGAGCCGACAGATCGCGGCGATCGACCCCGGCCTCGGCGGCGTGATGGCGCTCGACTACGACACCGTGCTCGACCGGCTGTGGGCACTCTGCGACAACGGCTGCGAGGGCCGTGGCGCCCGCATCGCCTTCACGGGCTCGGCGCCGACGATCGAGCTCTTCGCCCGCCCCGCCGGCATGCCCAACCTCAACAACGAGGGCTTCGCCACGGCCCCGGCATCGCTGTCGACGGCCGCGGCTCCGGTCGCCCGGGTGAGCGCGCTCGCGGAGGACGCGGCGACGGCACGCCCCGCCTGGTGGTTCGCCGACGGCGAGCAGCCCGCTGCCCTGCGAGCCGGCACGGTGCCGGGCGCGGTGCCGGGCGGGGAACCCGGCGGCGAGCCGGGAACGCCCGGCAGCGGCGGCGGTGGAACCGGCGACGGCCAGGCCGGTTCGGGAACGGGAACGACCGGTGCGCTCGCGTCGACCGGCGTCGATTCCGCTCTCCTCACCCTCGGGCTGTTCGCGGTACTCGCGGTCGCCCTCGGCGCGGGCATGCTGCTGCTCGTCCGACGGCGGCGGAACGCCTGACAGCGGCGGCGAGCGGATGTCGCGGGCCACGAGGCATCCGCTCGCTGCCGCCCACCGGGGCGGGTGGTGACAGCCGGCCGGGAGCTGTGCCATTGTGAGCAGCGACGCACGTCCGAGCGGCGACGAGGGGGGCTCATGGGGGAGGAATCGGCGACGGCGGCTGCTGCACCGCCAGCGCCCCCGCGCGCGCCCGTGTCGCGGTGGCGGCACCGGCCGTTCATCGAGATCGTTGCGGTCGCGATGCTCTCGGTCACGGCGATCCTCACCGCGTGGTGCGGGTTCCAGGCCTCGAAGTGGAGCGGCGAGCGGGCGATCGCGTTCGCCGAGGCATCCGCCGCGCGGGTCGAGGCGGCCGATGCCGACGGGCAGGCCAACGAGGCGCGGCTGGTCGACCTGATCGTCTACGCCGAGTGGGTGACCGCGACCGCGCAGGGCGAGGCGGCGCTCGCCGAGCAGATCGAAGAGCGGTTCACGCCGCACTTCGCGGTGGCCTTCGACGCGTGGCAGGCGGGCGGCGAGGTCGAGCAGGGGCCGTTCGCGATGCCCGAGTACGTGCCGCCCGGCACCGCGGAGAGCGCCGAGCGCACGGCCGTCGCCGACGCGCGCTTCGCCGACGCCCTCGAGTACACCGAACGGGGCGACGACTACTCGCTGCTGACGGTGCTGTTCGCGCTCGTGCTGTTTCTCACGGCGATGGCCCAGCGCGACATCCACCACATCGCGGCGTGGATCATGCTCGGCCTCGCGGGCGCCATCGCCGTCGGCGGCTTCATCCTGCTGCTCACCTTCCCTGCCCTGTTCTGAGTCGGTTCCACGGTGGTCGCGCCCCCCGAAAGCGGGTGAGGATGTCTCAGTGTCGGCCCTGTCGCGGCGAGCCGGAGCCTCACTAGACTCGCGCCAGACAGCGACGAGCGAGCCTCGCAGGGCAAAGGCGGGCGACCAGAATGCAGCAGCGCAGGGGAACACGACGGGTGCGGGTGTCGGCGGCGATACTCGCAACCGGCACCGCGTTCACGCTCGCCGGCTGCACCGCCGAGGTCGGCGACGGCTCGTCGCTCAGCTCGTGGACCGCCGCGGTCGGCACACGATGGCACGCCTTCGTCGACGCCGTGCTCGTGCCGCTCGGCGACGCACTGCTCGCGATGCTCGTCGCCTGGCTCGTGCTCGCCGTCGCCGCCCGACTCGTGGCCCTCATGCCCGGCGTTCGCAACCTCGCGGTGACCCGTCGCACCGGCGCGACGCTGCGCGCCGTCGGCTGGTCGCTCGTCGCGCTCACCCCGGTCGTCATCGTGATCGCCACCGCCTACGCGAGCGACGGCTTCGCCGCCTGGCTCGTCGTCGCGCTGCCGCTCGCGCTCGCCGCGGTCGCGGTGCTCGGCCCGGGGCTCGCAAGCCGTTCGCGCCTCGACGCCAAGGTCATGGGATCCGACGGTTCGGTGAACACCGCATGGTCGATCGACGCCCTCAACCAGGTGCGCAACGCGAACCTCGACGACCCCACCGAACGCGTCGAGCGGCCGAGCACGCCAGACCTCGGCGAGTTCATCGCGATCGCCGACCGCAGCGGCAGCGGCATCGCCTCGGCGATCGCCTGGCTCGTGCAGGTGCTGTTCAACTCGGCGCCGTGGATGCTGCAGGTGACGATCCTCGACGAACGCTCGGGCATCGCGACGCTGCGGCGCAACGGCAGCCCCGTCGACGAAGCCGAACTCGAACTCGAGTGGGAGACGGGCGAGGCAGACCAGCACCGCAAGCTGCTCGCCCTCGCCGCGGGCTTCACCGCGATGACGATGGCCGAACGCTACCCCGACGTGCGCGGCTTCTATCGCGCGACGGGCTGGAAGTCGGTCGGCCTGCTGGCCCTCGCCCGCATGACCACGGGCGCCGAGCACCGCCACTACCTCAGCCGGGCGATCGAAGAGGACCCGACGAGCATCCTCGCCGAATACGACCGGGTGTACGACCGCTTCGAGGGGCTCGGCGACCGGGCCGCGCACGAGGCCTTTCTCGACCGCCTCGAACCCATCGTGAACCAGGCCGCCTGGCTCTGCGACGAACCGCAGGTGTTCGAGCACGTGCCGCCGAAGGTCTGGCACACCTACGTGCGCACCGCGGCTGCGACGGGCGGGCACCGGCTCGACCCCGCAGACGTGCACGCCGCGCTGCGACCGATCCGCACCCGCATCGACGCCCGCCGGCGTGCGCGCCCGACGAGGCCCGAGCCGCACGCGATGCTGCTGCGCAGCCTCATGGCCTACCTGACGGCCGCCCGCAACTGGTCGGCGTACGTCGATCTCGCCGGCACCGGCTCCGGCAACGGCTCCGGCAACGGCGGTGGCGCCGCCGGCGACGAGGACGCGGCGCGGCGGCGCGAACGCATCCGGGGCGCAGTGGTGCGCTACATCGAGTTGCTCGAGCACCAGACCGGCGGGCAGCGCCGCGACCCGAATCGGGTGCTCGCCCGCATGCGCGCACGCGCCGCGCTCGGGTACGTGATCTTCACGCCGGGCGTCGCCGACGAATGGGCCCGAGCGGATGCCGCGGCTCACCCCTGGGCCACGGCACGCGCGTCGTCGCGGTTGCCCGACAAGCACGAGACCGAGGCCCGCGTTGCCGCGGCCGCCCGTCGCTGGATGCAGGACGCGAGCGGGTCGCTCGAGGTCGAGATCCGCTACTCGTGCGCGTGCTTCACCGCGCGCCACGCCCTCGCGGTGGCCGCACCCGAGCAGCACGACGCCCTCGTCGAAGAGGCGATCAGCGGCATCCGCTATGCCAGACAGGTCGACTTCTACCAGCGCGAGGCGGCGCGCGATCCCGAGCTCATGCTGCTCGGCCGCGAACCCCGCATGCGCGAACTCGTGCTCGCTCCGATCGATTCGCCGTGGCAGATCGCCCGATTCGCGGCGGTGCGCGAGCGGCTCGAGCAACGAGGCATCCTCGACCCGGCGGCCATCGCCGACGATCCCGGCCTGCTCGGACTCGTCGACACCCTCGGTCTCGGCGACGAAGAGCTCGCGCGGCTCGTCGACGCGGCCGAGATGCTGCGCGCCGGCCTCGCGACCGACGAGGGCTGCCTCGGCCGCACCGAACGACTGCGTGCGGTGCGCCACCTCGTCGACAGCGCGGGCTACTCGGTGCGCGCGCTCGACGGCAACTTCGCCGAGGAGTTCGACACGCTGATCGACGCGGTCGCCCGCGCGGTGCTCTGGGTGCCGACCGCCGACGAGCTCGAGAACATCGCCCGCTACATGGTGGGCCTGCTCACCCGGCTGAACGCCGCGACGATCGACGACGAAGCGCCGCCGGACCCTGAGGGGCCGACGGCGCTTCTCGCGGTGGGGCGCTGAGTGCAGTGGGGGGCTGGGCTCAGCGGGGCCGGGCTCAGCCGCAGGTGTAGGTGACGCCGTCGACCTCCCAGACGCCCTCGCCGAGCTCGGCGCACATCTCGACGACGCCGCCGATCATGGAGGCGCTGACCGAGATGACGATGATCGCGACGATGATGCCGACCGCGGTGAGGATCGCGCCGATGATGACGCCGGCGGTCGCGGGCGTGTTCTTCACGCCCGCCTTCTTCGACTTCGACTTCGCGACGATGCTCACGATGAGGCCGACGAGCGGCAGCACGATCGCGAGCACGAGACCGGCGATGCCGAGGCCCTTGCCGGGCACGGCGGGCGGAGCGGCGGGCGGAGCGGCGTAGGCGGGGGCCGGCGCGGGAGCCGGTGCGGGAGCCGATGCGCCGCCGCCGTACTCGGGCGCGGCGGGCGCGTCGGAGGCGGTCGGCTGGGGCTGCTGCAGGTTCTGGTCGGTCATTTGTCGTGTTTCCTTCTGTTCTCAGGGTGGAATGGTGAAAGGTGGAGCAGGCCGGTCACTCGGCGTATTCGGCCTGCTGGAACCCGCCGAGATAGGCGAGCACCCGGCTGAGCGCGAAGGTGCCCGTGTAGTCCTGGATGGCGGTGAACTTCTCGTCGAAGTCGCCTTCGCGAGCGAGCGAGGCCGACTCGAACGAGCCGACGCCGAGCACCGTGGAGTAGCCGTTGTCGTCGAGCACGCCGATCGCCTGCGCGACCTGGCCGCGCGAGAAGTCGAGGGTGTGCACGAGTCGTGCGTCGCTCTGCACGCCGACGACGGTGACCGTCTCCCAGTCGAGGATGCCGTTCGTGCCGTACTTCTCGATGAGGCTCGCGTTGCGCGCGTAGTTCGTCCAGCCGTAGCCCATGCCGGCGTAGGCGGCGTTGGGGTTCTCCTCGCCGAGGTAGGCCTGGATGCCGTGGACGAGCTCGGTCGCGTTGTTCGAGAGTGCGATCGCGAGGTCGTTGTTGCCCATCGCCTCGAGCGCGACCGCCTCCGAGATGCCGGCGTCTTCGGCGAGGTACGCGATGACGTCGGCGTTGAACACCTCGAGGTTCGAGTCGGCCGCCTTGCGGAAGAACTCGGCGATCGCCTCGACGTCGGTCTCGGGCGAGAGCTCGGGGCCCTCGCCGTCGCGCGCGATCTCGAAGACGGCCTCGGCGGCCTCGACCTGTGCGATCGAGATCTCGAGGTAGAGCAGCGGCACGAGCGAGTCGCCGAGCAGCTCCTCGACCGAGGCGTAGCCGCCCGAGTTGTCGTAGATCGCCTGGATCTGCGCCTTCGCGTACAGGTAGAGCGAGTAGGCGTCGAACGCGTTGCCGTACGCGTTGATGAGCGCGTCGGCGTCGGCGAGGGTCTCGACCTTGTAGTTGTCGAGCTTGTCGAGGTAGTTGAAGAAGGTGTCGGATGCCTGGTCGACCGAGTCGAATCGGATGAGCAGGCTGTCGATGCCGCGCGCGAGCACGTCGTCGGCCGTTCGGTACGAGCCGCTCAGCGCCTTCATGAGCAGGTTGGCCCCGATCGCCTTCATGAGCGCGCCCCCGACGAGACCCTGCGAGAGCAGGTCGCGTGCGGACGCGGCATCCAGTGCTGCGATGGCGTACGCCTCGTCGCCGACGGACCGGACGAACTCGGAGAGCGAGAGGTAGTTGGACTCGTTGCGCTCGAATTCGGTGATCTGGCTCTTGGTGGCGGACTCGATGCTCGAATAGCCGGGCTCTTCGACCCGCGGGATCGCGGTGCTCGTCGGCGCCGGCAGCGACTCGCCCGTGAGGTGCGTGTACGCCTCGGCGATGTCGCCGACCTCGACGACCTCGACGCCGTGCTCGGCGCCGAGACGCACCACGTCGACCGGGGTGCCGTCGTGGTTCGGGGCGTTGCGCAGTCCGAGGGGGATGAGCACCTTCGTGTACTCGCCGGCCTCGCCGACGGCGGCGATCTTCTCGGGCACGCCGCCGACCGGGCCGATCGTGCCGGTCGGCGTGATCGTGCCCGTCATCGCGACACCCGGCAGGATCTCGTCGCCGAGCAGGAGGCTCATGATGCCGGCGGTCATGATGCCGCCCGCGCTCGGTCCGTCGACGTAGCCGTCGAACGCGAAGCGGTAGTCGGTCGCGAGATCGGCGCCCGTGAAGAGGGTCGCGACGATCGCGGAGTTCCAGGCCGACGACTGCAGCGTGCGCCCGACGCCCCCGACCTCGTTCTCGGACACTTCGACGGCGAGTGCGCCGTTCGTGTTCGGGGAGACACTGATGTCGATCGCACTCACGGCGCCGTCGCCGGAGCCGCTCAGCGCGGGGATGGTGATCTCGGTCCGCTTGTCGACGGCCGGCACCGGCGTCGCCTTCGGGCCGCCGCCGAACGGCAGCTGGATGCATCCGGTGAGGGCGACCGTGGCGAGGACGGCTATCGCGGCGAGTCCTCTCGGCCGGTGTCGTCTCGTGGTCGTGGACATGCTGGGGCTCCTTCGTGAGGGTGTGGGATGGTGGGCAATCATGGCCCGATTGACATCATGATGTAATCAATCAATTACAAGATCAGGGACAGCACTGAGTTCTGTCAAGCACAGAGCGTCCGACGCTCGAAGCACGGCCGGACACTTTGTGCGGGCGGGACGCGGGGGAGGGTAGAATTCAGGCAATGGCAGAGACGACGCACCTCAAGCGCGCGACACGCCAACAGCTCGTGCTCGACGCCGCGATGCGCGTCTTCGCGCGAGGCGGATACTTCGGCGCCACGACGTCGCAGATCGCCGACGCGGCCGGTATCTCGCAGGGCTACGTGCTGCACCTGTTCGGCACGAAAGAGGCGCTGTTCCTCGCGGTGCTCGAGCGCGCGGGCGATGCGATCGTCGAGCAGATGCGCAGCATCCAGCTCGAGGAGTTCGACCTCGAACACTTCGACGCCCGGTACGCGCGCACCGCGCTCGACGACACCGTCATGGGCGTGCTGCTGCAGGGCTTCGCCACGTGCAGCGTGCCCGCGGTGGGCACCTACGTGCGCGAACTGCTCTCGCAGATGTACGAGGTGCTGCTCGAGCACACGAACGCGACGCCCGAGGAGGCGCGCGACTACCTCGCCCGTGGGCTGCTCGTGAACACCGTGCTCGCCATGAGGTTTCCCGAGCACCTCGACGAGCATCCGTGGGCGGCGCCGCTGCTCTCGGTCATGCTCGGCGACGACGAGAAACTTCCTTCCGGCACTGGCGGCGCCGACGCGGGAGCGATTGACTGAGGCGATGAGCAGCGGGCGGCGATGACCGCGCGACACGCCACGCACGGTGGACTCGAGGTTCGGGTCACCGGCGGCCTCGCCCGCGGCATCCGCGAGGGCGGGCTGCACGTGTGGCGGGGCCTGCCGTACGCGGCCCCGCCGACCGGGATGCTGCGTTTCAGGGCTCCCGCGCGCGTGACGGCCTGGAACGGCGTGCGCGACGCGAGAGAGTTCGGCGCGGTGGCGCCCCAGGCGCGGCGCCGGCTCAGGGCATCGGCGAACGCCGTCGCCGCCGACGAGGACTGCCTGACCGTCAACGTCTCGGCACCCGTCCGCGACGCGGGCGGGTCGCTGCTGCCGGTGATGGTGTTCATCCACGGCGGGGGCTACAGCGCCGGATCGTCGCGCGATTTCTCGGGCCAGGGCGAGAGCTTCGTGCGCACGGGGCGCGTCGTGTACGTGAGCTTCAACTACCGGCTCGGCGCCCTCGGCTACCTCGACTTCACGCGTTACAGCACCGAGCAGCGCACGTTCGAGAGCAACCTCGGGCTGCGCGACCAGGTCGCACTGCTCCAGTGGGTGCAGCAGAACATCGCCGCGTTCGGCGGCGACGCCGAACAGGTCACGGTGTTCGGCGAATCGGCCGGCGGCAACGCGGTCACGACGCTCATGGCGACCCCGACGGCCCGCGGGCTCTTCGCCGGGGCCATCGCACAGAGTCCGCCGCCCGACGCGGTCTACCCGACGGCGCTGACGGCGAGGTGGGCGGCCGAGTTCGTCGCGATCCTGCGTGAGCAGATACGCGAGCGACCCGAGGCGGATGCCGCGGCGCACGACATCGCGCCACCCGATGCCGTCGCGTCGGCGACGCCCCGGCAGCTGTTGGCGGAGGCGAACGTCGACGACCTGGTCGCGGCATCCGTCGCCCTGCAGGTGCGCACGCCCGACGCCTATGCCGGGGCGTTCTGCTTCGCACCCGTGATCGACGGCGATCTCGTGCCCGAGCGCCCCTTCATCGCCTTCCGCGAAGGTCGTGCCCACCGGGTGCCGCTCATCATCGGCACCAACGATCGCGAGGGGTCGATCTTCCGGGGGCGCGTCGACATCCTGCCCCGCAGCGAGAAGCGCATCGACGAGCTGTTCGCCCGCGCCCCGGGCGAATCGCGCCGAGCCATGCGCGCCGCCTATCCCCAGCTGCCGGCGCGGCGGCCGGCAGCGGACTTCGGCGGAGATTTCGGCTTCTGGTACCCGAGCACTCGCGTGGCCGACACCTGTTCGAGATTCGCGCCGGTCTGGTCGTACCGGTTCGACGTCGCGCCCCGGCTGCTCAGGCTCACCGGCTTCGACGCGACGCACGGCATCGAGATGTTCGCGCTGTTCGACCGAACCGACGTGCCGGCGGCCAGGGTCATGACCTCCCTCGGCGGCAACGAGGAGTACGCGGCGGCGGGCGAGCGGATGCGACAGCACTGGCTGGCCTTCGTCGAGACCGGGGCGCCGGGGCCGCTGTGGCCGCGCTACGACGAGCAGACCAGATCGACGCTCGTGATCGACGCCTCGGATCGCGTGGAATCCGACCCCCGCAGCGAGCGGCGCCGCGCGTGGGATGCGTTCTCTCCCTCACTCTCGGGATAGCATCCGCTCGTGCACATCCTCCGTCGGGTGATCGTCGTCATCGCCGTCACCGCCCTCGTTCTCATCGCCGCGTTCACGGGCGTCTACCTCTGGCAGCAGCCGATCCTCTTGACGGGCACGGGGTACGCCGCCCACAACGCGTGCGCCGTCGCCGAGGTCGCCGGCCGCGACGATCCCGCCACCGACCTGCCCTCGAACCCGCTCGTGCCCTACCTGCAGGTCGACGCCGATGTCGACGCCCGCTCGGTCACCGGCTCGATCAAGGGCGCGCTGGCGCACCAGACCGCGTGGTTCGCCGAGGGCTTCGGCTGCACCCTCGCCGACCACCGGCCCGAGTTGGGCGCGGCCACCGCGATCGAGGCGAAGGGCAATCCATTCACGGATGTCGCGGCGCCCGCGGCGGCCACGCCCGAGATCGACGCGGCACTCGAGCAGGCGATGGGCCGTGCCTTCGGCGACGAGCTCGGCGCCTCCGACCAGGCGGCGCTCGGCACGCGCGGCGTCGTCATCGTGAACGACGGCGAACTCGTGGCCGAGCGCTACGCCGACGGCTTCGACCAGACCACGCCGCAGCTCGGCTGGTCGATGTCGAAGAGCGTCACGGAGCTCATGACGGGCATGCTCGTGAAGCAGGGCGTCGTCTCGCTGGGCGACGACCACCTCCGACCCGAGTGGACCGACGGGCGCGCCGACATCACCGTCGAAGACCTGCTGCGCATGCAGAGCGGCCTCGAGTGGGACGAGACCTACGACCTCGGCACGCCGATCACGCGCATGCTCTACCTCGAGCCCGACATGGGCGCCTACGTCGCGAGCCTGCCGCTCGAACACGAGCCGGGCACGGTGCAGGAGTACTCGAGCGGCTCGACGACGCTGCTCTGCTCGGTGCTGACCGAGCGCACGGGCCTCGGCGCCGACCTGCCGCGCCAGACGATCCTCGGGGCCCTCGGCCTCTCGACGGCGACGTTCGAACCCGACGCCGTGGGCACGCCCGTGTGCTCGTCGTACCTGTGGGCGGCGCCGCGCGACTGGGCCGCGGTCGGCCAGTTCGCCCTGCAGAACGGCGAGTGGAACGGCGAGCAGCTGTTGCCCGAAGACTGGATGGAGCAGACGCTCGCGAACCGTGACTACGAGGAGACCGACGACTTCGGGCTGGCGATGGGTTTTCGCACCAACCTGCTGCCCGACGGCACCCTGCGCTGGCCCGAACTGCCCGAGGACACCTATTCGATGAACGGGCACGACGGCCAGAAGGTCATCATCGTGCCGTCGGAAGACCTCGTGGTCGTGCGCATGGGCTTCACCCCCGACGTCGACGACGAACCGTCGGAAGTGCAGCTCGTAGCCGACGCGATCGCGGCGCTGAACTGAGCGCGGTGACTCAGATCCGGGCCGCTCAGCTCAGCAGCGCGCCGATCTCGGGGAAGCCCTCGCGGTAGCGGTCGAGCAGCGAACGCGCCACGCCGACCGAGTCGACGAGCGGATGCGCTGCGAACGCGCGCCACGCCTGCTCGCGCGACCGCTCGTGCACGGCGCTGATGACGAGTCGTTCGGCGGCCTTCACTTGCGTGATGAGGCCGAGCATCTCGCCCGAGACCGGTGCGATCGGCCACGGGTGCACCCCATCGCCGTCGACGTGGCAGCCGACCTCGACGACCGCGTCTTCGGGCAGCTGGGGCACGAGCGAGTTGTTGCGGACGTTCAGGATCATCGTCGCCGACCGGCCCGTGGCGAGTGCCGCCATGAGGTCGAGGGCGACCTCGTGGTAGCCGCCGCCGTCGACGTCGGACTCGTGGCGCTTCTCGTCGACCTCGCGGCTCTCGGACATGTAGCTCGACTCGCGTTCGTGGCGCGCGTTCATCCAGGTCGTGAGCGGGTCGGCGCCGGGCGCGGCGTAGAACGCCGCCTGCTGCCGGTCGAGGAACTCGCCGCGGGTCGTGGCGGCCGAGCGGATGCGTTCGGTCGCCTCGCGCGTGAAGTAGTAGTAGTACAGGTACTCGTTCGGCAGGGCGCCGAGTGCCCGCACCCAGTCGAAGCCCATGAGACGAGCCTCTTCGATGCTCTCGAGCGTGTCGTCGGAGGCGAGCAGGCCCGGCAGCAGATCGCGGCCGTCGGCCGTCATCGAGCGGAGCCAGCCGAGGTGGTTGAGGCCCACGTAGTCGAAGTCGATGTCGCGTGAGCCGCCGACGGCGGTCGCGGCGCGGCGGATCAGCCCGATCGGCGTGTCGCAGATGCCGACGACGCGGTCGCCGAGCACCCGCTGCATCGCTTCGGTGACGATGCCGGCGGGGTTCGTGAAGTTGATCACCCACGCCTCGGGCGCGACCTTGCGGATCGTCTCGGCGAGACGAGTCATGAACGGCACGGTGCGAAGCGCGTAGGCGAGGCCGCCGGGGCCGACCGTCTCTTGACCGAGCACCCCGAGGTCGAGTGCGGTGCGCTCGTCGAGGATGCGGCCGGCGGTGCCGCCGATGCGCACGGCGCTGAACACGAAGTCGGCGCCGCGGAGCGCCTCTTCGAGATCGGTCGTCGTCGTGATGGTCGGCACGTGGCGACGCTCGCGCGCGAGGCCCGACAGGATCGCGGCGATCGTCTCGAGGCGCGACGCCGAGACGTCGTAGAGGGCGAGCTCGTCGATGCGCACGGGAGCGTTGTCGGCCGAGACGGCCTCGAAGACCTGGGGCACACGGAAGCCGCCGCCGCCGATGATGGTGAGCTTCACGCGACACTCACCTCGATGCCGGTCTCGCGGAGGAGCTCGAGTGTCGCGGCATCCGCCCCCTCATTCGTCACGACGGCCGAGATCTGCTCGGGGCCGCACACGCTGAGCACGCCGACACCCGGGAACTTCGAGGCGTCGGCCAGCACGACCGTGCGCTGCGACGACTCGATCATTGCCCGTTTGATGGGCACCTCCATGCCGGTCGTGTCGGAGATGGTGCCGTCGGCCCGGATGCCGCTCGTGCCGAGGAAGCAGGTCGTCGCGCGGATCTGCGCGAGCGCCTGCTCGGTCAGCGTGCCGATCATCGAGTTGTAGTTCTTGCGCACGGCGCCGCCGAGCACGATGAGCTCGACCACGTCGTCGTCGCGCAGTTCGTCGATGACCGCGAGGCTCGAGGTGATGACCGTGATGCGCCGGCCGCGCAGTTGCCGGGCGAGCAGCGCGGTCGTCGTGCCGATGTCGATGATGACGACGTCGCCCTCGGCCACGAAGTCGGCGGCGCGCGCGGCGATGCGCGACTTCTCGGGGTGGTGCTGGCGTTCGACGTCGGTGAACGGGATCTGGTCGGGCTCGATGCTGCCGCCGCCGCGCACCCGCCGGAGGAGCCCCTCGGCGCTCAGCGCGTTGAGGTCGCGGCGGATGGTGGAGAGCGACACGCCGAACTGCTCTGCGAGCTCTTCGACGGTGACTTCGCCGTCAGTGCGCAGGGAGTTCAGGATGTGTGCCTGTCGCGTTGCTGTGAGCATGTGGAAGATCGTAGCAGTCAACTTCGCGCATGAATTGACGCAGGAGCGTTCATTCGAGAGTATGTTCAGTCAAAGGTCATTGACGATCGCTCACGCGATCGCATCGAGGAGGATCCGTGGCGCAACGAACTGATGACGATGTCGTCGACGTGCTGCTGACGGGGCCGGTCTTCTTCGATCTCATCTTCACCGGGCTGAACGCCGCGCCGCGTCCAGGCACCGAAGTGCACGCCGATCAGCTCGTGGCGAGCCCCGGCGGCGTCGCCAATCTCGCAGTCGCCACCGCCCGCCTCGGCCTCGGCACCGCGCTCGCCGCGACGCTCGGCGACGACGTCTACGGGCGCTGGTGCTGGGAGTTCCTCGGCGACCGGGAGGGCATCGACCTCGGCAGGTCTCGGCTCGTGCCGAACTGGCCGACGCCGGTGACCGTCTCGATCGCATCGGGCGACGACCGCAGCATGGTCACGCACGAGGCGGCGAGCCCCGTGTCGGTCGGCGAACTCGTCGGCGCCGGGAGCGGGGCCGATGCAGCCGGCGGCCCCTCGGCTCGAGCGACCTTCGCCGACCTCGGCGCGATGTCGCGCGGCGAGCGCGCCGGCGACGCCTGGTGGCAGCCGGCGGCCCGCGCCGGCACGAAGATCTTCGCCGACATCGGCTGGGACTCGTCGGAGCGATGGGACCCGGCCGACCTGGCGCCGCTCGGCGACTGCTTCGCATTCACGCCCAACGAGGCGGAGGCGATGGCCTACACCCGCACCGACTCGGCCCTCGCAGCGGCCCGAGCGCTCGCCGATCGCGTGCCGCTCGTGGTCGTCACGCGCGGCGGCGACGGCGCCGTCGCGATCGACTCCGCGCGCGGCGAAGAGGTGACGGTGGCCGCCGTGCCCGCCGACGCACGCGACGCGACCGGCGCCGGCGACGTCTTCGGCGCGGCGCTCGTGCTCGGCACGCTGGGCGGCTGGCCGCTCGAACAGCGTCTCTCCTTCGCGGCGCTCTGCGCATCCATCGCCGTCGAGGAACCGGGCGGGGCGCTCGCGGCCCCCGGCTGGGGCGACCTCGCCGACTGGTGGGATCGCACGCGCCGCGCCGGCGATCGCGAGTCGATCGCACGGTTCGGCTTTCTCACCGACGTGATGCCCGAGGCATCGGGTCGCCGCAGAGCGGCATCCACGTTCCCCTTCGCCGACTACCGAGCCACAGCAGCCCGGCAATCGTTCCCCGAAAAGAGAGGTACATCATGAAGCGAAACACCCGACTGAGCGCAGCCGCATTGGGCGGAGCCGCGCTCATCTTCGCCATCGCCGGCTGCGCACCCGGCAGCGGCGGCAACGACGCCAAAGAGAGCACGGGCGCGATCAGCACCGACATCTCGGGCGTCGGCGACGTCACCCTGACCGTGTGGGACCAAGAGGTGCGCGGCGGCCAGAACGAGCAGATGGAGCAGCTCAACGCCGCGTTCATGAAGAAGTACCCGAACGTCACGATCGACCGCAACTCGCAGTCGTTCGACGACCTCGCGACGACGCTGCGACTCGCCCTCACCGACGCCGACGCCCCCGACGTGGTGCAGGCCAACAACGGCCGCAACACGATGGGGCAGTTCGTCGCGGCCGAGCAGCTGCGCCCGCTCGACGACTACGCAGAGGCCTACGGCTGGTTCGACCGCTACTCGCCGTCGGTGCTGCAGTACTCGACCTACAGCGAAGACGCCAAGGTCTTCGGCGACGGCAACCTCTACGGCCTGCCGCAGGTCGGCGAGGTCGTCGGCGTCTTCTACTCGAAGTCGAAGCTCGCCGCGCTCGGGCTCGACGTGCCCGCCGACTGGACCGAGTTCGACGCTGCGCTCGCCGCGGCGAAGGCTGCGGGGGAGACCCCCATGCAGCTCGGCAACATCGAGCAGTGGCCGGCACTGCACGTCTTCGGCCCGGTGCAGGGCGACGACGTCGCCGCCGACGTCATCACCGACCTCGGCCTCGGCAACGCCGGCCAGAGCTGGACCACGCCCGAGAACGTCGCGGCCGCGACGACCCTGCAGGGCTGGGTCGACTCGGGCTACTTCAACGACGGCGTGAACGGCACCGACTACGACGCGGCCTGGCAGGCGCTCGCAGGCGGCGACGGCGTGTTCCTCATCGGCGGCTCGTGGCTCGCCGCCGACCTCGGCGACGCGATGGGCGACGACGTCGGCTTCTTCATTCCGAACACGGGCGACGGCACCCCGGCGACCACCGGCGGCACCGGCCTGCCCTTCACGATCACCTCGGCGGCCGACAACACCGACGTGGCCGCGGCGTACCTCGACTTCATCACGAACGACGAGGCGATGGACGTGCTCGCCGAGACCGGCAACCTGCCGGTAAACCGCACGGCAGAGCTCGCACCGAGCTCGGGCGTGCTGGCCGACGTGTTCACCGTGTTCGGCGACGTCACGGGCAAGGGCAGCCTGCTGCCCTACCTCGACTACGCGACGCCGACCTTCGGCGACACCATGGGCCAGGCGCTGCAGGACCTGCTCGCGGGTCAGGCGACGCCGAAGCAGTTCACGGAGAAGCTCGAAGCCGACTACTCGGAGTTCGTCGCTAGCAATGAGTGACGGCAGCACCACGGTCGGGCGGAGCGCCACTCGGCGCCCCGCCCGATCGGGCTGGGTCGCGTGGGCGTACCTCGCCCCCGCCCTGCTCCTCTACGGCGGCTTCCTGCTGTTCCCGCTCGGCAGGGCCGCGCAGTACTCCCTCTTCGAGTGGGACGGCCTCGGGGAGTCGACCTTCGTCGGCCTCGACAACTACGTCGAGATCCTCTTCGACGAACGCCTTCGCGAGGCGTTCTGGCACGCCCTCGTGCTCGTCTTCTTCTATGCCGTGCTGCCCCTCGCGATCGGCCTGCTGCTGGCCGCGCTGCTCACCCGCTCGCAGGTGCGCGGGATGGGCTTCTTCCGCAGCGTCATCTTTCTGCCGCAGGTCATCGCGATGGTCGTCGTCGCCGTGACCTGGCGGCAGATCTACGCGCCCGACGGCCCGCTCAACGGCTTCCTCCGCCTCATCGGGCTCGACTCGCTGACCCGCCCGTGGCTCGGCGACTACACCTTCACGCTGCCCGCTGTCGGGCTCATCGGCACGTGGGTGTGCACGGGCCTCGTGACCGTGCTGCTGATGGCCGGCATGAGCCGGGTGCCGCGCGAACTCTACGAGGCGGCGCGCCTCGACGGGGCGGGTCCGGTGCGCGAGTTCTTCGCGATCACCCTGCCGACCGTGCGCGGTGAGATCACGGTGGCGCTCACGCTCACGATCGTGGCGGCGCTGAAGACCTTCGACCTCGTCTACGTGACGACGAGCGGCGGACCGGGCACCTCGACGACCGTGCCGAGCTATGAGATCTACCGTCGTGCCTTCGAACTCGGGGACGTCGGTGTCGCCACCGCCGTCGGCATCGTGCTGACCGTCATCGTGTTCGCCATCAACGCCGTCGTCAACGTGATCGGAGAACGCAAATGAAGGTCTCCCCGATCGAACGGAGCGCGAACTATCTCGTGCTCATCGTGTTCGCGCTCGTGGTGCTCGGCCCCATCGGGGTGATCATCACCCTCGCCTTCGGCCCGAAAGACGCCTCGGCGGCGCGCGAGGGCGGCGTGTTCCACCCCGAGAACTTCCCCGAGGCGTGGGAGATCGGCCGATTCGGGCAGTACATGCTGACCTCGGTCGTCGTCGCCGCGATCGTCGTGTTCGTCTCGGTGCTCGCCTCGATCCTCGCGGGCTACGCGCTCGGCACGATGCGGTTCCGCGGGGCGACGCTCGTGTTCTACGTGTTCCTGCTCGGCATCATGGTGCCGACCGAGGCGTTCATCGTGCCGCTCTACTTCGACCTGCGGGTGCTCGGCCTCACCAACACCGTCTGGGGTGTCGCGTTGCCGCAGATCGCGATGTCGATCGCCTTCGGCACGTACTGGATGCGCACGTACTTCCGCTCCTCGAGCCGAGCGCTCATCGAGGCCGCCCGGCTCGACGGCGCCGGCACGATGCGCATCCTCTGGCAGGTGCTCGTGCCGATCGGGCGGCCGGCGATCCTGACGCTCGTGCTGCTCGTCTTCATGTGGACGTGGAACGAGTTCCTCATCCCGCTCGTGATGTCGCCGAACGGTGCGGTGCGCACGGCGCCGCTCGGGCTCGCGTTCTTCCAGGGCCAGTACACGCAGGGCACCGCCCTGCTCGCGGCGGGCGCGGTCATGGTCGCACTGCCGGTCGTGCTGCTCTACGTGTTCCTGCAGCGACACTTCATCAAGGGCATGATCGAGGGCGCCGTGCGCGAGTGATCGTGCGATCACGCAGGTGCACGCAGCATCCTGCGTGAAAATGAGTGCATCTGCTTGCAAGATGCGCGAACCTGCTCTAGCTTGAGGGGAATCGGTCGGCAGTCCGCCGCCCGAGTGTCCAACGGAGGACCGATGAAACGTCATCACGCAATTCTGCTCACTTCGCTGATCACCGTCGCCGCCCTCATGGGCCAGGGCACCGCCGTCGCCGCAACGATGGGCAACGGCAGCTCGGGCCCGCCGGACGCGGCGCTGAAGTTCGACGTGGGGGCCCCATCGGTCGCCGCGGAGACGGATCGCGGCAAGATCGACATCATGGGCATCTGGGCCCACCCCGACGACGACGCCGGGTTCACGACGCCGTGCGGCGTCTGGCAAGACCTCTACGACGTGCGCTGCGGCATCATCATGGCCACGCGCGGCGAAGGCGGCTCGAACTCGGTCGGCCCCGAGGCCGGCCCCGACCTGGGCCTCCGCCGAGAGAACGAAGACCGCACCTCGCACATCCGCTCGGGCACGGTCGACATCTTCAACCTCGACCGCGTCGACTTCTTCTACAACACCTCGGCGGCGCTGACCGCGCAGGTGTGGGACGCAGAGGAGACCCTGCGCCGCACCGTGCGGATCATCCGCGAGACCCAGCCCGAGATCCTCGTCGGCGGCAACCCGTCGCTCGCGGCCGGGCACGGCAACCACCAGTACGCCCAGGGCCGCATGGTCTGGGAGGCGGCCGCGGCAGCAGCCGACCCGAGCATGTTCCCCGAACAGCTCACCGGCGTCGGCGCCGTCGACCCGTGGCAGGTCAAGAAGATCCTCGCCGGCGGCCAGACGACGGGCGCGGGCGGCACCGCCGGCCCCGCCTGCAACACGGGCTTCGTGCCCGCGGCGACCAACCCGTTCACCGTCGTCGGCACCTGGACCGGCTACGAGTCGCCCTACGTCTGGGCCGACGGCAACCTCGCCGGCCAGGCCGCGGGCTCGGCCAAGACCTGGGCGCAGGTCGGTCGCGAGGGCGGCCGGGCGCACCCGACGCAGGCCCGCACGATGCAGACCGCCGTCGTCGACCCGACCTGCCAGCGCTACGGTGTCTCGCAGTCGATCGTGCCGATGCAGTCGAACTCCTCTGCGGCCGGCGCGAACGACGACGCGGTGCTCTACGGCGCCGTCATCGCCGACCCGGGCGGCATGCCGCTCGGCTCGGAGTTCTCGATCTCGGCCGAGGACTACTTCGAGGCCGCCGGTGAGCCCTTCACCGCGACCGTCACGCTCCGCTCGGGCGCGGGTCAGCTCGGCGGCGGCGCGGTCAGCCTCGTCGTGCCCGCCGGTTGGCAGGTCTCGGAACCCGTCGAGGTCGACGGGATCGGCGATGAGGATGCCACGCAGGCGAGCTTCACCGTCACGCCCGCGAGCGACGCGGCCCCCGCCGTGTACAAGCTCGCAGCGGAATTCGCCGGCGACGGCGTCACCGCCTACAACGACACGCGCATCCAGCTCGTCGCACCCGTCGAGGGCCGCTTCGAGCGCTGGGGCAACATGGCCGAGTACGAGCAGTGGGCCGGCGATCACGACGCGTACGTCGGCGGTCGCTCGAACGCGGTCGGCCAGGTCGGCGTCGGCGAGACGGTGACCGTGCCGGTCGACGTGACCAACCGCACAGCCGACGTCGAGTCGGGTGAGGTGTCGCTCGCGGTGCCCGCCGGATTCGTCGTCGACTCGGTGTCGAAGCCCTTCAGCGGGCTCGCCGCCGGTGACACGGCGACGGTCGAGTTCACCGTCACGCACACCGACCTCGCCGACCCCGGCAGTCGCACGGTGACGTTCACCGCGACGACCACCTCGGGCGCGGGCACGTCGACCGAGAACGAGACCGTCTACCTCGTGCCGACCGTCGTGATTCCGCAGCTCGCCTCGGCGCCGACCGTCGACGGCACCGCCGACGACGTCTACGTCGGCGAGCCCGTGAACGTCGGCACCCGGTGGGAGGGCGCGGCGTGCGCCGCCGACGGCGTCGACTGCGGCGCGGGCAGCCTCGCCAAGCTCGGCTGGTACGACGACGCGTTCTACGCGCAGATCCGCGTGACCGACGACGTGGCGAGTGCCGCGGCGACGCCCGACCGCTGCTTCGGCCACTGGCTGGTCGACTCGGTCGAGCTTCTGCTCGACCCGCGCGGCGACTCGGTCGACACCTCGTCGACGTTCAAGCTCGGCATGTTCCCCTTCACCGACGACGCCGACGGCGCCAACGGCAACGGGGCCGACGGGCCGTGCTGGTCGCGTGACGCCGACAACCACCAGGGGTTCTCGACCGGACCGCTCGCCGAGACGGTCGAAGGCGGCCTGAACGCCGAGGGCGTCGAGGTCGCGGTCTCGGTCGCACGCCAGGCCGACGGCACGTACGCCGGCGGCGGGTACGACATCGAGGTGAAGGTGCCGCTCGCGGCCCTTCCCGCGGCGGCCGGGCCGACGAGCGCGTCGCCGCAGGGCGACGCGGCGCTGAACGACGTCGACCCCTCGTACCTCGGGCTGAACGTCACGCCGTACGACTCCGACACGCAGAACTTCATCGGGCAGACCCGAACCGCGTGGTCGGCGTTCGGCAGCCAGCAGTCGGAGCCGTACCGCTGGGGCCACGCGTACCTCGACGGGTACACGCCCCCGGCCGACCGCTCGATCGAGACGTCGGCGGCCATCATCCCCGACACCGCCCTGCAGGGCGTACAGTCGCCGCAGACGGTCGCGCAGTCGGCGATCAGGGGCGGCACGATCTCGGGCGTGCAGCCGAGCGATGCGATGAGCATCGGCGACGTGAAGATCCAGCAGAAGAAGGCGCAGATCTCGTATGACGCGGCCGCCGCCGGAACGGTGCGGGTGTTCCTGTGGAAGGGCGACACGTCGTTCATCCCCGTCTGGACCTCGAGCTGCGCCGGCGATGTCTACGGCTTCGAGGCCTGCTCCCCGTCTGACGGCGCGGCCCCGCCGTGGGCGCCCGACATGAGCGGCCGCCTGCTGGCGTCGTTCGAGCAGGCGGTCGATGCCGGCTCGGGCAAGCTGAGCGTGCCGATCGACGCGACGACCCGTTCGGCGCTCGCCGACGGCGCGCAGATCCTCGTCTCGTACGCCGAACAGCCCTCGGGCGACGCGGCGGCCGGTGACGGCGTGAACGCGTGGAGCTTCCCGATCGGGGCGACCCGGCCCGGCAAGGGCTGAGTCTCGGCTCTGAACGCCCGGCTCCTCACTCGAGGGGCCGGGCGTTCAGGCTGTCAGCGGCGGGTCGGGCGCGGCGCGGGCGCGGTGCGCTGCGGCGCAGTGCTGCAGCGAGCGGATGCCTCGGCGCTCACGACTCGGCGACGGGGCGACGGTCGAGCGCGCCCACCTGCACGAACCACGAGACGAGGTCTCTGACGGTCTCCTCGGCCGGGCGCGGCGCGTACCCGAGCTCGCGTGCCGCCTTCGAGTGGTCGACGCGCGGCGCCGCCATGAGCGCACCGAGCGCGGCCTCGCTCATCACGTCGCTGCCGAGCCACTGGCCGATCGGCTCGGCGATGGGCATGATCGCCTTGAGCACGCCGAGCGGCAGGGTCATGCCCGGCGGCCGCCGGCCGACCGAGTTCGCCGCGAGGCTCAGTGCGTCGTGCATCGAGAGGAACCCGCCGCCGAGCAGGTGGTTCTCGCCGGTCTTGCCGTGTGCGGCCACCAGGGTGAGCCCGTGGGCGACGTCGCGCACGTCGACCCAGTCGAAGCCGCCCTCCATGTCGACCGGCACGCGCCCGGCTGCCGCGTCTCGCAGGATCCCGTTCATGCGCGAGAGCCGTGCGGGGTGGTCGAGCGGCCCGAACACGCCCGTGGGGTTCGCGATCGTCGCGTCGAGGCCGCGCGCGATCACGGCCTGCAGCTCTTGCTCGCCCGCGAACTTCGAGCGGTCGTAGACGGGCAGCTTCGTCTCCGCCGTCGAACGCGGGGACTCCTCGTCGAGGGTTCCGGGCTGCTCGGTGTCGAACGAGTGCACCGAGCTGCAGTGCACGAGGCGCCCGACGCCGGCCGCGAGCGCCGCCTCGGCGACCGTGCGCACCCCGATCGTGTTGAGGCGCCAAGCATCGGGGTCTTCCCGTCGCAGGCTGATCTTCGCGACGAGGTGGTACACGAGATCGGATCCCGCGAACAGCTCGGTCATGCGCTCGCGGTCGAGCACGTCGCCCTCGCGCCAGTGCACGCCTTCACGGTCGTGGCCGCCGGTGAGCTTCGAGATGCCGTGATCGATGCCGACGACCTCGTGGCCCTGGTCGAGCAGTTCGTTCAGCAGGTTGATGCCGAGGAAGCCCGCGGCGCCGGTGACCGAGATGCGCATCCTGTTGCGCGTTCGCCGTCTCACGGGAGCTCGCCGCGTACGAGCGTCGCGTCGAGGCCGGCGATCAGGGCCTCGAGTCCGCGGTCGAACATCTCGAGATCGCGCATACCGGCGATGCCGGGCGCATCGCCGGCTCCGTCGTCGGCTCCGCCGTCGTCGGCTTCGTCGTCGGCCGCCTCGATCGACCGGCTGCGCGCCCAGACGACGAGGAACCCCGAGGCGTAGGCGTCGACGATGCCGAGGATCTGCCGAGCGTTCTCGGGCGAGAGCCCCGCGTCTTCGAGGCTCGCCACGACGCTGCTCATGTGGGGTGCAACGGGCGACGAGCCGTATGGGGCGAGCGCGAGCAGCTCGAAGGCGTTCGGCAGCCGCACCGCGAGGTCGCGGTAGGAGTCGAGGGTCTGGCGCACGCGCTGCTGCCACGACTCGCCGCTCGGCGGGCGCAGCTCGAGCCGCTCGATCAGGTCGTCGACGATCGCGTCGATCAGGTCGTCGCGGCTGCGCACATGCGTGTACAGGCTCATCGGGGCGCAGTCGAGTTCGGCCGCGAGCCGCCGCATCGTCAACGCGCCCAGGCCATCGCGCTCGATGAGCGCGATCGCGGCCGAGGTGAGGTCGCGTCGCGTCAGATTCGGCCGAATCTCGGCAACGGCTTGACGTGGCGTCATGCATGCAACAGTATCGTCCGTACATTGTACGGACGCACGAAAGGCACCACTCGCATGGATCTGCATCGGCTCACCGCCACCGAAGCGACCGAGCGCTTCCGGCGCCGGGAGCTCTCCCCGGTCGAGCTGCTCGAATCGGTGATCGCCCGCACCGAGGCGACCGAGCCGACGATCAACGCCGTCACCGAGCAGTGGATCGACGAGGCGCGCGCCGCCGCCGTCGTCTCCGAGGCGCGGTTCGCGGCCGGCGACGAGGTGCGAGCGCTCGAGGGCATCCCGCTCATGCTGAAAGACGAGCAGCCGATCGCCGGTCGCCTGCTCGAAGACGGCTGCCTGCTCGAGCGGGGCAACATCGCCGACGAGACCCACCCGATCGTCGAGCGCATCCAGGCGGCCGGCGCCGTCATCCACGGCCGCACGACGACGCCCGAGTACTGCTGCGCTCCGGTCACGCACTCCAAGCTGTGGGGCGTCACCCGCAACCCATGGAACACCGAGTTCTCGCCCGGCGGCTCGTCGGGCGGCTCGGGCGCGGTGCTCGCCGCCGGCTCGACGATCCTCGCGACCGGCTCCGACATCGGCGGATCCATCCGCATCCCGTCGTCGTTCTGCGGCGTCGTCGGCTTCAAGCCGCCGTTCGCACGCGTGCCCGGCATGGCGCCGTTCAACTCCGACACCTTCTGCGCCGACGGCCCGATGGGGCGCAGCGTCGCCGATGTCGCGATGCTGCAGAACGTCATCTCGGGGCCGTGGGTGGGCGACGCCGCCTCTCTTCGCGAGGTCGCGACGGTGTCGGGCGAGGTCGGCTCGCTCCGCGGCATCCGAATCGCCCTGTGCCTCGACCTCGGCGGCTACGACGTCGACCCTGCGATCGAGGCCAACACGCGCGCGGTCGCAGCGGCGCTCACCGCGGCGGGCGCGGTCGTCGAAGAGGTCGAACTGCCGTGGGGCCACCAGCAGGTGGCGGATGCCGCGTGGCCGCACTTCGGCGCCGTCATGGGCCCCTTCATCGAGAGCATCGTCGAAGGCGACCCCGACCGCGCGGCCCAGCTCATGCCCTACACGCGGGCGTTCGCGGCGAAGGCGGCAGCCGGCGGCGACTTCGTCGAGGGGCTCGTCGCCGAGACGGCGTTCTACCGCCCGTTCGCCGAGCTCATGCTCGACTACGACGCCATGGTCTGCCCGACGATCGCCACCACGGGCCTCGCCGCCGACGAGCCGTGCACCGACAGCACCGACGTCTTCTCGAAGCTCATGACCCTGCCGTTCAACGTGATCGGCCGGGTGCCCGTGCTCGCCGTGCCGTCGGGCATCGCGCCGAACGGCGTGCCCACCGGCGTGCAGATCGTGGGCCGCACCTACGACGACGCCACCGTGTTCCGCGTCGGCGCCGCCCTCGAGCAGGAGCTCGCGCTCTGGACCGACCCGGCCTGGTGGCCGGCGCTGTGACCCCGCACCACCCGCGCCACCGTACTCCCGCACCGCACCGCGCCGCAGGGCTCGTGCGGTCGGGGCGGTCGGGCTGACGGCTGCTGGCGTCTGACGCAATGCTCTGACGCAGTGGCAGGATGGCAGTCGTGAACGACACCGGTGACGCACGCGCCGACGCGCGAGTCGACGCACGAGCCGACGCCCGCGCCGAGCTCGTCGCGCTGTGCCAGCGCGGGCTCGAGTGGCTTCCCTCGTCGGCGACCGCGAGAGTGGATGCCGCGGCGCTCCGCCCGGCAGCGGTGCTCGTGCTCTTCGGGGTGCTCGACGCCGTGCACGCCCGCAGCGGGGCCGCGGTCGCCGGCGACCTCGACGTGCTGTTGCTGCGCCGCGCGGCGACCCTCGGCAGCCACCCGGGGCAGATCGCGTTCCCCGGAGGTCGGCTCGAGGCATCCGACACCGGCCCGGTCGCCGCAGCGATTCGCGAGGCGCGTGAAGAGACCGGGGTCGACGTCGACGGCGTCGAGCCGCTCGGCACCCTGCCGCCGATGCCGGTGCCCGTGAGCAACCACCTCGTCACGCCCGTGCCCGCGTGGTGGACGCGCCCGTCGCAGGTCGCGGCGGTCGACCACGACGAGTCGGTCGAGGTGTTCCGCATGCCCGTCGCCGAGATGCTCGACCCGGCGAACCGGGCGAACACCGAGCACGTCTTCGGCGGCACCTCGTATCGGTCGCCGGCGTTCACCGTGGGCGGCCGCCTCGTCTGGGGCTTCACCGCAATCGTGCTCGCCCGCATGTTCGACGAGCTCGGCTGGGCCGAGCCGTGGGATCACGAGCGCATCGTCGAGCGCGACGACCTCTAGGCTGCGCGGCGCACGGTCGGGTGCACGGTGCGCCGGCCCCGGCCGGCTACCCGTTCTCGTGCTGGGTGGCCGCGTGCCAACGTTTCGACGTGGATCGCACTCTCGGGCCGGGCGCCGATGTCGGCGAGTGCTGCCACAGTGGAGTCATGCGACGAATCGGAGCGATCTTCCAGCCCGCGTTCCCGCCTGAGCGGCTGCGTGCCGTCGTCGAGGCGGCAGATCACGGGGGAGTGCCCGAGCTGTGGCTCTGGGAAGACTGCTTTCAGCAGTCGGCGTTCGCCACGGCGGGCGCCGCGCTCGCCTGGAGCGAGCGGCTGAGGCTCGGCATCGGCGTGGCGCCCATGCCGCTGCGCAACGTCGCCGTGACCGCCATGGAGATCGCGACGCTCGCACGCATGTTCCCGGGTCGGCTGATGCCGGGCGTCGGACACGGCGTGCAGCGATGGATGGAGCAGACCGGCAGCCGCGTCGCGTCGCCGCTCACGCTCATGCGCGAGTACGTGCCCGCGCTGCGGAGCCTGCTCGCCGGCGACGAGGTCACCGCCGGCGGCCGCTACGTCACGCTCGACCGGGTGAGGCTCGACTGGCCGCCGGCCGAGGCGCCGCTCGTCTACGCTGCCGGCGAGGGCCCGAAGACCCTGCAGCTCACGGGCGAGGTCGCCGACGGCACCGTGCTGACCGGCGGCACGACGGTCGAGCGTGCGGCCGAGGCGATCGCGGCGATCTCGGCCGGGCGCGCTGCCGCCGGTCGCGAAGGCCGGAGCCGGTCGGTCGTCTACGTGATGGCCGCGTTCGGCGGGAGCGACGCTTCGGCGCGGGTCGCCCATGAGCTCACGCAGTGGAACATGCCGGAAGACCAGCGACTCGCCGCCGTCGGCGATGCCGCGACCGTCGCCGCGGTCGCCGAGCGGTTCTTCGCCGTCGGCGTCGACGCCGTGGTGCTGCAGCCGACGTCGGACGAGCCCGATCTCGGGGGCTTCATGCGGCACGTCGGCGAGGTCGCACGGGTCGTCGCCGGGTAGCGGGTCTGTGGAGAACTTCCCCGCAGATCGCCGCGAGCTGCAAAGATCGATCGGATGCCGACCTTCGCAGCGTTCGACGGAACAGAGCTCGCCTTCCATGAGATCGAAGGCGGGGCCGGGGGCACGCCGCTCGTGTGCCTGCCGGGCGGCCCGATGCACAATTCGCGCTACCTCGGCGACCTCGGCGGTCTCTCGGAGCACCGTCGGCTGGTGCTGCTCGACCCTCGGGGCACGGGCGCCTCCGCCGTGCCCTCAGACGTCTCGTCGTACCGCTGCGACCGCCTCGTCGACGACGTCGAAGCCCTGCGCGAGCACCTCGCTCTCGAACGACTCGACCTGCTGGCGCACTCGGCGGGCACGAACCTCGCCGTCATGTACGCGGCCCGTTACCCGCAGCGCGTCGACCGACTGGTGCTCACCACACCGAGCGCGGCAGCGCTCGGGCTGACGGTGACCGCCGAGATGCGGCTCACCGCCGCGCAGCTGCGCTCGGGCGAACCGTGGTTCGCCTCGGCATACGCGGCACTTCAGGCCGTCGTGGCCGGCGAAGGCGACGACTGGCCGTCGATCGATCCCTTCTTCTACGGGCGATGGGATGCCGCGGCGCAGGCTCATCGTGCCGCCGACGAGCGTCATCGCAACGACGAGGCAGCCGCAGTTTTCGCCGCCGACGGCGCCTTCGATCCCGATGCCACGCGAGCCGCCCTCGAGTCGCTCGAGGCGCCGGTGCTGCTCGTCGCGGGCGAGGTCGACCTGAACTCCCCGCCGGCGATGGTCGCCGAGCTCGCGGCGCTGCTGCCTCGCGCCGAGCTCGTCGTGCTGCCCGGGGCCGGCCACTTCCCGTGGCTCGACGACGCGCTCGGGTTCGCCGCCGCCGTCGACGGGTTCCTCCGCGCCGGAACGACTGGGCGCGTCGCGGTCGAGCGCGTTGCGGCGGCGAGCTGACTCCGTGCGAACCATCGGCCGCACGCCGGCCGCATGTCGGAGGCCGGTGGCAGACTGGCCCCGTGCTGTTCGATGAACTCGCGCTGACCGCCGACACCGTCGCCTCGACCCGCTCGCGCCTCGCGAAGATCGCGGCGCTCGCCGAGCTGTTGCGCCGGCTCGAACCCGACGAGATCGCGCCGGCGGTCGGGTTTCTGGTCGGCAAGCCCCGACAAGGGCGGGTCGGGGTCGGATGGCGCGGGGTCGCCGCCGCGACCGGCGCACCCGCTGCCGAGCCCTCGCTCACGGTCGGTGAACTCGACGCCGAGCTCGATCGCCTGGCCGCGACATCCGGTGCCGGATCTTCGGGGGAGCGGGCGCGGCAGCTGCAGGAACTGATCGGCCGCGCCACCGCCCGAGAGCAGGCGTTCATCGGCCGGGTGCTGCTCGGCGAGGTGCGCACGGGCGCGCTCGAGGGCGTCGTCACGGATGCCGTCGCCCGTGCCGCCGACCGGCCGCTCGAGACGGTGCGCCGCGCCGCGATGCTCTCGGGCGACCTCGGCGAGACCGCGCGGCTCGCGCTCACGGGCACCGAGGCCGAGCTCGAGGCGGTCGGCCTCGTGGTCGGGCGGCCGGTGCTGCCGATGCTCGCCGCCACCGCATCGAGCGCGGCCGCCGCGCTCGAGACCACCGGTGAGGCGTCGGTCGAGTACAAGCTCGACGGCGCGCGCATCCAGGTGCACCGCACGGGCGACGAGGTGCGCGTCTTCACCCGCAACCTCGCCGACGTGACCCGGCGGCTGCCCGAGGTCGTCGACGTCGTGCGTCGGTTGCCGGTGCACGACGTCATCCTCGACGGCGAGACGCTCTCGCTCGACGAAGACGGCGCTCCCCGTCCGTTCCAAGACACGATGTCGAGCTTCGGCGCCGAGTCCGTGGGCGAGACGGTGCTGCATCCGTGGTTCTTCGACGTGTTGCACGTCGACGGGCGCGACCTGCTCGACGAACCGCTCTCGACCCGGCTCGCCGAGCTCGAGCGCATCGCGCCCGCGCATCGCATCCCGGGCGAGGTGACCGCCGATCCCGAGGCGGCCGAGCGGGTCTCGCGCGACGCGCTCGCCGCGGGTCAAGAGGGCGTCGTGGTCAAGGCGATCGGCTCGCCCTATGCGGCAGGGCGCCGCGGTGCGAGCTGGGTCAAGGTGAAGCCCGTGCTCACCTACGACCTCGTGGTGCTCGCGTGCGAGTGGGGGTCGGGCCGGCGCACCGGGTGGCTCTCGAACCTGCACCTCGGCGCGCTCGACCCGATCGGCGAGTTCGGCGAGCCCGGCGTCTTCGTGATGGTCGGCAAGACGTTCAAGGGGCTCACCGACGAGCTGCTGCGTTGGCAGACCGAGCGATTTCCGCAGATCGAGACCCGGCGCACCGAGCACACGGTGTGGGTCGAGCCGAGCATCGTCGTCGAGATCGCGATCGACGGCGTGCAGCGGTCGAGTCGGTACCCGGGCGGCATCGCGCTGCGGTTCGCGCGGGTCAAGAAGTACCGTGACGACAAGACGGCCGCCGAGGCCGACACGATCCAGACGCTCCGCGGCCTGCTGCATGCGAGAGGCGCCGGCATCACGCCTACGCTGGCATGATGAAGACCTTCACCCTGTCGGGCACCGAGATCACGGCACCGAACGTCGTGCTCGGCCTCATGCGCATCTTCGACAAGAGCGACGACGAGGTTCGCGAACTCGTGCGCACGGCACGCGACGCCGGCATCGACTTCATCGACCACGCCGACATCTACGGCGCCGAGCTGCACGGCTGCGAGCGCCGCTTCGCCGAGGCGATGCAGCTGACGCCGTCACAGCGCGCCGAGCTCACCATCCAGACGAAGGCCGGCATCGTCAAAGACGGCCCGTACTTCGACTTCTCGTACGAGCACATCGTCGAGTCAGTCGACGGTTCGCTCGCCGCGCTCGGCACCGACTACCTCGATATCCTGCTGCTGCACCGCCCCGACGCACTCGTCGAACCCGAAGAGGTCGCCCGCGCGTTCGACGAGCTCGAGGCCGCAGGCAAGGTGCGTTCCTTCGGAGTGTCGAACCACACGCCGCGCCAGATCGACCTGCTGAAGCGGTACGTGCGCCAGCCGATCGTCGCCAACCAACTGCAGCTCTCGATCACCCACTCGCCGATCATCGCGCAGGGCATCGCCGCGAACATGCAGTCGGAGGCGCAGTCGGTCACGCTCGACGGCGGTGGCATCGTCGACTACTGCCGCCTGAACGACATCACGATCCAGTCCTGGTCGCCGTTCCAGGCCGGCTTCTTCACCGGGGTCTTCCTCGACGCGCCCGAATACACCGAACTCAACGCTGTCATCGATCGCCTCGCCGCCGCCTACGACGTGCCGTCGATCGCGATCGCGACCGCGTGGATCACCCGTCACCCGGCGAACATGCAGGTCGTGCTCGGCACGACGAGCCCCGAGCGCGTGGCGGCGGCGGCGCTCGGCTCCGAGCTGCCGCTCACCCGGGCGGAGTGGTACGAGCTCTTCCGCGCCGCCGGGCATCTCGTGCCCTGACGGGTGCCGTTCGGCTGAGGCATCCGCTCGACTGCGCTGCCGTCGTGCTGCGAGGCCATGCCGCTGTCCGGTACTGCGCTACCGCGCCGCGCTCACGGCGTGATCGAGTCGACGAAGGCGTAGGCCTCGCCTGCGACCTCGCGCCAGCGGTCGACGCCGTCGTCGAACGGCACCACGGCCCACTCCCGCATCGGGCGGCCGCGCATGACCATGTTGTCGAGGCCGAGGCCTTCGATGCGGGTCTCCGACAGCTTCGCGACGAGATCGCCGCCGCTCGAGATGAACGCGAAGAACTTGCCGCGTACCGAGAGGCCGTCGGAGCCGAACATGCGCGCGATCGCGACGTCGGGGCGCGCCAGCAGCACGGGTGCGATCTCGTCGAGCCGCGCCCGGCCCTGCTCCCGTCGGCTCGCTTCCATGTCGTGCTCCTTCTCCTGCTTGCGCGGTACGTCGGTGCGCACCCGCCTCCATTGTTCGCCGCGGAGGGGATGAGGGGAACCCCCATAGGACGCTCATCGGCCACGCACAGCACGACCATTGCACCGCGGCGCTCACGATCGGGGTGTAAGCGGAACGCCGGCCACGGAGTCAGTGCAGCCGCGACGGCCGGACTCGGCACCCGTGCCGGCATGGATGCCGCGTCACGACGCGACGGCCGGGCCGCTGCCGTGGCCCGACCCGAACACGGGGTCGAGCGAGAGCGCGAGACGGCGGCGCCACCGCACGAGGAACGGCGGGCGGGCGACATCCGTCACCTGCAGCCCTTCGTTCTCGGCAATGCGCTCGTCGATGAGCCGGCGTCGCTCGAGTTCGCGGTTCAGGCGTTCCTCGCCGCGGTGGTGCAGTTCGAAGACGAGGTAGTCCTCGCTGAGGTACATGATCTTCCTTCCGGATGGTTCGCCGACCGTGGTCAGGCTCGGCGGGCGGTGACCAGCAGGTACTCCCACTGCAGGGCATCGCCGGTGGTGCGGAGACCGTGGGATCGAGCGAGCTCGACGAGCGCATCGTCGAGGGCGCGAACCTGGTCGGGGTCGTCGGCGATGCGTCGGTACACCGCGATCGTCGGTCCGTAGTTGCGCTTGAAGTAGTCGCGGAACTCCTCGGGTGAGGCGAAGCGGTCGACGGTGACGCTCTGGCGGCGGGCCTCGAACTCGTCGACGTCGTCGCCGAGCAGCTCGCGCACGTGCGATTCGTCGCCCCAGAGCGGTGCGGGCTCTGCACCCTCGGGCAGCGGGGCGGCGAACGGCTTCATGGTCTTGAACATCTGGCCGATGAAGCCCTCGGGCGTCCAGCTCAGCACGCCGATGCGACCGCCCTTCCGCGTCACACGGAGCAGCTCGCCGGCCGCGCGACGGTGGTGGGGTGCGAACATGACGCCGACGCACGAGATGGTCGCGTCGAAGGCGTCGTCGTCGAACGGCAAGGCCTCGGCATCGGCCTCGCGCCACTCGAGTTCGGCACCCGCCTCCTGCGCGCGGCGTCGGCCGGCGTCGATGAGCTCGGGGGCCAGATCGCTCGCGACGACGGCGCCGCCGCGGAGCGCGGCGGGGATCGCCGCGTTGCCGGAGCCGGCGGCGACGTCGAGCACCCGGTCTCCCGGGCGCACGCCGACGGCGTCGACGAGCACGGGGCCGAGGGTCCAGATGAGGTCGGCGGCGAGCGTCGGGTAATCGCCCGACGCCCACATCGCACGGTGTTTCGTCTTCAGTACTCGATCGGCCGTCGTCGGGCCGATCGAGGTCTGGTCGGACTCGGACTCGGACTCGGGCGAGGCGGTGGCGTTGGTGGCGGTGGCGGTGGCGTTGGTGGTGGGCGATGGTGAGGCCTGCGAGGCGCGTGAATCAGTCATGGGGGCAAGCGTGCGCGCTCAGGGCCGGCGCCGCATCCGTGCTGAACACTGAGATTTTCTCAGTGCTTGCGCTGGGCGAGCCTCAGGGCATGGTGTCCGTGTGTTCCTCGGCGAACTCCTGCACGATGACGTCGGACGCATGGATGCACACCATGCGCAGGCGGCTCGTGCCCGTCGCGACGAAGCGGTCTACCCCGCGCAGGGGGTCACCGAGACGTGGGCGAAGGACCCTGTTGCCGCGTCGCGATCGCTCGGCGCGCTCGTCGGCCCGGCCCGCGCCGAGATCCTGCTCGCCGCGCACGACCCGCGCACCACGACCCAGGCCGCCGCCGACAGCGGCCTCGCCCTCTCGACCGCCTCGCATCACCTGCGCGTGCTCCGCGAGAGCGGCCTCATCGCGAGTGTGCGTTCCGGCGCGAGGGTGATGCATGTGCGCACCCCGCTCGGCGAGGCGCTCGTGGGCGCCACGATCTGAGACGAGCGGATGCCGCGGCTCATCCCGCTCGCCCGTCGTGACCGCCCCGCGGCCGCCGACATTCAGCCCGTCGGCCGCACCGCCACCGCCACGGCATCGAGGTCGACCGTCACGCGCTCGCCGAACTGCAGCCGCTCGCGTGCCGGATGCTGCATGCGCAGGAGCTCGCCGCTTTCGGTGCGGAGCAGGGTGCGCCGCATGCTGCCGAGGAAGGTGCTCTCCTGCACGATCGCGACGATCGGGCCGCCGAGTCGCACGTTCTCGGGTCGTACGAACGCCTCGGCCGGGCCGTCGACCGTCTCATCCAGCACCGGCAGCGTGACGCCGAGCACCTGGGCAGCGCCGGCGGCGACGAATGCCGGCAGCACGCTCGACAGGCCGACGAATTCGGCGACATGCGCCGTCGCCGGTCGCAGGTAGAGCTCTTCGGGCGTGCCGAACTGGTCGATGCGGCCGCCGTCCATGACCGCGATGCGGTCGGAGACGGCGAGCGCCTCCTCTTGGTCGTGGGTCACGAACACGGTGGTGATGCCGAGTCGCAACTGGATACGCCGGATCTCGTCGCGGAGCTGCACGCGAACCTTGGCGTCGAGCGCCGAGAGCGGCTCGTCGAGCAGCAGCACCCGCGGTTCGGTGACGAGCGCGCGTGCCAGGGCGACGCGCTGCTGCTGGCCGCCCGAGAGCTCGTGCGGGTAGCGCCCGGCGAGATGGCCGAGCCCCACAAGGGCGAGCGCATCGCGCACCCGAGAGGATGCCTCCGCCTTCGCGACCTTGCGCATCCGCAGGCCGAACACCGTGTTCGCGGCGACGTCGAGATGGGGGAACAGCGAGTACGCCTGGAACACCATGCCGAGGTCACGGCGGTTCGTCGGCACGCCGGAGACATCCGCCCCGCCGATGCGCACGATGCCGCCGTCGGCCAGCTCGAGGCCGGCGAGCACCCGGAGCGCAGTGGTCTTTCCGCAGCCCGACGGGCCGAGGAGCGACACGAACTCGCCGGGCCTGATGGCGAGGTCGACGCCGTGCAGCACCCGGTTCGCCCCGTAGTCCTTCACGACGCCGTCGAACTCGACGGCGGTGCCCTCGCCACGGGCGGCGAGGATCGCGTTGTCGCTGGTGGCGACGGTGACGGAATCGGTCATGGGCGGACTTCCTTCAGGGGGCGGCGGGCGGCGCGCCCGATGACGAGCAGCAGCACGAACGCGAAGACGAGTGCGAGCAGCGAGAGGATCACCGAGGCATAGGGATCCTGCTTGCCGACGACGACGAGCCCGGTCTGCAGGTTCTGCCGGTTCAGGAGCGAGGCGATCGTGTACTCGCCGAGCACGACGGCGACCGAGATGAGCGAGGCCGCGATGAGGCCGGGCCGGAGGTTCGGTGCGAGCACGCGGAGGAGCACGGTCGGCCAACTCGCGCCGAGCGACCGGGCCGCCTCGGCGAGCGTCGTGACGTCGGTCGCCTCCATCGAGGACTGGATCGCACGGTAGGCGAACGGCAGCACGGTGATGCCGTAGGCGAAGGCGAGTGTCCACACGCCGGTGCCGAAGGTGCGGCCGATCACGAGGTAGATCGGGGCGAGTCCGACGACGAGCACGATCGCGGGGATCGTGATGGGCAGGAGCACGAGGAACTCGAACGGACGCCGCAGCGAGGGGAACCGGAGCGCCACGAGCACCATCGTCGGCGCGAGCAGGAACAGCACGATGGCCACCGAGACGACCGCGAGCACGACCGAGTTGCCGAGGCCGATCCAGATCGGCCGGTATTTCGCCGCATTGGCCGGGTCGAAGAGCGCCGCCCAGTGCACGAGCGAATGCCCGTCGACGTCGCGGAGCGTGTACTCGGCCATCGAGAGGATCGGAATCGCGAAGAGGCCGACGATGACGATGCCGATCGCCCAGCGGGTGGCCGGGTGCGGCGCCAAGCCGCGGTTCATCGCTGCCACCGGGCCGCGCGACGCTGCACGAGCGAGTAGGCCCACATCGTGACCGTCATCACGAGGATCATGCCGAGCGCCAACGCGCCCGCGAGGTTCTCGCGGCCGAGCATCGTCTCGCTCGTGAGGGCGGTGCGGATCTGCAGCGGCACGATCTGCGAGCCCTGACTCGCGAGGGCCGCGGCGGTCGCGTACGACGAGAAGGCGTTCGCGAAGAGCAGCAGCAGGCTCGCGAAGAAGGATGGCGCGAGCACCGGGATGCCGACGTGCACCCAGAATCCGGCGCGCGTGCCGCCGAGCGTGAGGTTCGCCTCGGCCCACTGGGGCTTCAGCGCCCCCATCGACGGCATGAAGGTGATGATCATGAGCGGCACCTGGAAGGAGATGTAGGGCAGCACCAGACCCGGCAGGCCGTAGATCCACGCCCCCTCGGCGAAGATGTCGATGCCGAAGGTGTCGCGGAGCCATACCGTCACGAGGCCCTGGATGCCGATCGTCGCGATGAACGCGAAGGCGAGCATGACGCCGCCGAACTGCGCGAGCACACCGCTTGCCGCATCGACGAGACTGCGGGCCCTGCCATGTTCGAGGCCGACGAGCGCGTAGCAGGCGAGGGCGCCGATCAGAGCGCCGGCCACGGCAGTGAGCGCCGACAGCCAGGCCGAGTTCGCGAAGGTCGCGACGATGACGGGATCGCCGAGCGCGGCGACGTTGTCGAGCGTGAAGGAGCCGTCGCCGTCGACGAATCCGCTCGCGACGGCGAGCACGGTGGGCAGGGCGAGGAACAGCAGCACGTAGGCGGCGAACGGCACGAGTCCGAGCGCCGGCGGGAGTCCGGGGCGGGCAGGCCGCCGTGGCGGAACCGGGCTGACCGGCTCCGCCACGGCGACGCGCGCCGCGGGTGCGGCGACGGTCATCAACCGACCGCCGCCGCCCATTCCTCGCCGAGCAGGGTGCCGGCGTCGGTGGACTGCTCCTCGGTGGGAACCACGGTCTCCTCGGGCGCTGCGGGCAGCTTCGCGAAGAGCTCGTCGTCGATCGTGCCGGCCTCGGCCATCGCGTCGGCGCGCACCGGGCGGGCGCCGCCCTCGAGCCACAGGTTCTGGGCTTCGTCGCTGTAGAGGAACTCCTGCCAGAGCCGAGCGGCGGCCGGGTGCGGGGCATCCACGTTGACGGCCTGGTTGTAGTAGCCCGCGTAGCCGGTGCCCGGCAGGATCACGACCTCCCAGTTCGGGTTCGCCTCGCGATGCGACGCGTTCAGGTAGTCCCAGTCGAAGACGACGGGCGTCTCACCCGAGGCGACCGTCGCGGTCGTGACATCGACCTTCAACATGTTGCCGGCCGCGTTCAGCTCCGAGAAGAAGTCGATGCCCGGCTGGAAGTCGTCGAGCGTGCCGTCGGACTGCACGGTCGCGAGGCCGACCGCGGCGAAGGCCGCACCGGCCTGCGTGGGGTCGCCGTTGATCGCGACCGATCCCTTGTAGTCGGCGCCGAGCAGGTCGTCGAGCGACTCGGGCGCCTCGAACTTCGAGGAATCGAAGCCGATCGACATGAATCCGCCGTAGTCGCCGACGAACAGGCCGCTCGGCTCCTTCAGCTCGGCGGGAATGTCGTCCCACGTGGCGACCTGGTACGGCGCGAACTGCTCGGTGTTCTGCAGTGCGACCGTCAGGCCGATGTCGAAGACGTCGGGCGCCGTGTCGAGGCCGGCGTTCGTCTCGGCGGCCTGGATCTCCTCGGCACTCGACGCGTCGGGCGAGGCCTCGTTGATCGTGATCTCGGGGTACTTCGCCGCGAATGCGTCGAGCACCGCCCCGTAGTTCGCCCAGTCGCGCGGCAGCGCGATGACATTCAACTGCCCCTCGGCCTTGGCCGCCTCCTCGAGCGCGGCGAGGTCGCCGAAGGCGGCGAGGCTCATCGCGGTCGCGGCATCCGTGCCGCCTTCGCCGGCGTCGGCCGGTCCTCCCGCGCAGCCCGTGAGGCCGAGCGCCACCGCGGTCGAGAGCCCGACCGCCGCGAGGGTGAGTTGCTTCTTCAACACGTGTCCTCCGTTTGGTCCGCCGGCCGCCCGTGCTGTGGGACGGGCGTGCTGAACCGGGGGGACCGAGGCCACCGTAGGGACGGCGCCCGTCGCGCATGCGCCGAGTCGGTGATGCGCACGTGAATGCTGGGCAACGGTTCGGTGTCGCGAGCGACGGCAGACGAAGAGCGGATGCCGCGGCTCGCGCCGCGGCATCCGCCCGTGTCGTCAGGTCTGGTTCAGAGGCTCAGTTCGAGAAGACCCCGACCTCCTTGATCGAGTACCCGTAGTTCGTCGTGCGCACCGTGCAGAGCACGCGTACGTGACGGGCGCTCGTCGGGGTGAACGACGCGGTGTCGAGCCCGCCGTTGCCGGACGTCGTCGCCCAGACAGTGCGCCAGTTCTGCGCGTCATCCGACACCTGGACCTCGTAGGACTTCGCCGCGGCGGACTCCCAGTCGATGACGACCCGGCTGATCGGCTCGGTTGCACCGAGGTCGACACGCAGCCACTGGGGGCTCGTGCCCCAGTTGCCGCTCGCCCACCGGGTGTTGGTGCGTCCGTCGAACGCCCGGCTGGCAGCGTAGCTCGTGAACGGGTTGTTCTCGTTCGAGCTCGCCCAAGCCGGCTTGCCCAAGGCGAGGTTCGTCGTGCTCGAGTGCTCGCGCGTCGCCTCCCACGTCTGCAGGTACGACTCGGCGCCGCGCATCAGGTCTGAGACGAGGTCGTCGCCGCCGCCCGCCAGACGCAACTGCTCGATGTAATCGGGCGTCAGGCCCGCGTGAGCGAACCCGTCGGTGTTGATGTCGAAGGTGCGCTCACCGCTGACCTGCCGGTCGACGACCGTGCTGCCGTC
The DNA here is from genome assembly GCF_053619715.1 of Agromyces sp. NPDC055520. Taxonomy (NCBI): domain Bacteria; kingdom Bacillati; phylum Actinomycetota; class Actinomycetes; order Micrococcales; family Microbacteriaceae; genus Agromyces; species Agromyces sp. NPDC055520. The sequence continues at coordinate 148,967 of NZ_JBSHJY010000003.1, forward strand.
GGCGCTCGTGAACGGGTAGCTGACGGCGACCGGTGCGCTGCCGGCCGCCGGGTGGCTGCCGACGCCGTTGAAGTCGAGGCCGAGCCCGTAGCCCTTGTCGTACTGGGCGCGGAGCGCACTGCCCGCCTGCCATTCGCCGATGAAGCCGGCGGCGTCGTGCGGGTAGCCGGTCTTGAAGCCGCCGAGGCGGTAGAGCCGCTCGGTCCAGCCGGAGTCCATCCAGCTGTGGCTCGAGAGCACGCCCGGGTAGCCCTGGGCCTCGAGCAGGTCGAGTGCACGCTCGGCCGCCTTCACGCTCATGTGGTCGAGTTCGACCATCATGTTGCGGGCCATCATCGCCTTGAGCGCATACGCGCCGAGCGAGGTGAGACCGCGCGTGTTGCAGTTCTTGCCCGCCGAGTACTCGGGCACCTCGACGCCGGGCGGCAGCTGCTCCTCGAACTCGGGCACCGTGGCGTTGCCGATCGGGTTGTCATGCCGGGCGGTGGGGCACGTCTCGGTCTGCCAGAAGGTGCCGGTCGAGTAGAACTGGCCGACGTTGATGATCGTGCCCTGCGTGCCGGAGTCGAAGCGCACACCGCAGAGGGCGTTGTCGAACTTGTGGCAGAGGAACATGCTCGAGATGCCGAGCTGCTCGAACTCGTCGAGTCCTCGGTCGATGTCGGCCGTCGAGCACTGCGCGACGTCGAGGATCATCTTGCAGCCGAAGGGTTCGGACATCTCGACGCCGAGCACGACGGCGAGCTTGCCCTGCTCGATCACCGCCCGTGCGTCGGCCGGGGTCGTGACGATGCGGAAGAAGCCCTTGCCGGGGCCGCCGTAGATGCCGTCGATGTACGCCTCCATCTCGCGCGCCTTCTGCGCCTCGAGCCGGATCGCCGTCATCTCGTCGCACGAGCGGTCTTTCGTCATGATCGGCAGCGAGCAGATCACGCCGTTCGTGACCAGGTCGTTGACGAGGATGCGTTGGCCGCCGCGCCACGAGCGCTCGACCCAGGCGTAGTACGAGGCCTGGTGGCTCATCGAGGCGGTCTCGGGCCAGTCGTTGAAGGTCGGCCAGCCGACGGGGTCGTGCTTGCCGTCGGCATCGCCGCTGACGAGGTTCTCGAAGAGTGCGGCACTGCCGTCGGGGTGGTGGTCGGGGCAGTCCTTGAGGGCGTCGGCGACGCCCAGGGGCGAGAAGGGGGCGCCGCAGATCATGCGCCCGCCGAAGCCCTCGTTGGAGTTCAGGTGAGTGTGCGAGTCGATGAAGCCCTGCACTTCGCCGTTCTCGGTCGTACCGGTGAAGGGCTCGCCCGTGACGTTCAGCTCGACGTCTTCGGCGGGGCGGTTGGCAGGTTCCCACCAGCCGGCGGGGGTCGCTGCTGCGGGGGGTGCGGTGAGGACGGCGGGCAGCGCCGCGATGACCGAGGCCGCAAGCGCTGCTGCGAGTGCGAGACCCAGGGTTCGCGATCGCCACCTCCTCATGTGCTGCTCGGTGGTGCGTTCGGAACGGACACGGTATCGGCGCACATGATCGATCGCCATCGGAGCCTCCTTGCTCGGTTGGAGGCAGCGTATTGTGGGTCGTTCGTCCCAGTCAAGCGTCCAACAGATGTTGCCCGGATTGCCTGTTTCGAGGCAGAACGGCGATACTTCACGAGTGACCCTCGAACCAGTCGCGAGCGCGACGCTCGCCCCTGCCGGCCCGGACCCGGCCGGGCCCGTTCCGCCGGTGCGGCGCTCGCGCGCGACGATCGCGTGGGTGATCGTCGGCGCTGCGCTCTTCCTGCTCATCTCCGCGGCGATCCTCGCCGCCACGGCGATCGCGAACCTGCGCTTCGACGCCGCGATCGACGCCCATCGCGTCGCCTTGGCCGATGCGGCCGCCGTCGCCGAAGCCACGGCCGCTGTCGAAGGGGAAGCCGAGGTCACCGCCGAGATCGCGACCGCCATGCTGGCCGCGCCCGACGGCCTCGTCGACACGACGGCCAAGGGGAACCTCGGGGCCGCCGCCGGCGAACTCGCCTCGCTCATCGAGGCGGCGCCCGCAAGCGACGCCGTGACATCGACGCGGCAGCTGTCGCGCCCGATCTGGTTCGCCGACCTCGACCGCGCGTCGGGCCTGCTCGCCGCGGAGACCGAACGCCTCGATGAGCAGGCCCGCGCGTCGCACGTGCACGCCGAAGCGCTCGCCGCGGCCGATCAGGCGACCTCCGACTCCGGCATGGCGTTCCTCGCCGCGGTCGCGCCCGTCGCCGCCTCGGTCGAAGCCGCCAACGGCTCGGCGCGCAACGTCGAGCGCATCGAGTACCGCAACGCCGTCGAACTGCTCTCGAGCGGCGTCACGTGGGGGTTCGATGCATCCGCTCGCCTCGACGGCTATGTCACCGCCGCCGCAGCCCTGCAGTCGACGCACGCCGCCGAAGAAGCCGAGAAGGCCGGCCCGCTCTACGACCGACGGGTGGCCGTCGAGGCCTACGCGCGTTCGATCGCCGGCGGCGTGCTGCTCGAGTTCGACTGGGCCCCGATCGTGATCGGCTACGGCGAGAACGGCTCGGCCGGCGGCACGGCCACGTGGGACACGTGGGAGGGCGGCCTCTCGACGATCACGCTCTCGAACAGCATCGCCGAGCAATGGGACGACCCCCTCATGGTCGCCCTGGTCACGCACGAGGTCGGCCACGCGATCACCTCGAAGTGCTACGAGCTCGTCGGCGAGTACGCGAACGACAACGAGCCATGGGCGGTCGCCTGGGCGATCGGCCAGGGGCACACCGACCCCAACGGCAACGGCGAGTGGCTCTACGGCCACCCCTCCGACGAGCTCATCGAGCGGTCGAAGGGGTGCCGCTGAGCGCGGATCAGTCGCCGACCGGGCCGTTGTCGCGCATCGGCTGACCGCTCGTCGGGTTGGCCGGCTTCACCCGGTGATCGACGCCGTCGACCCGCACGACGACGGTGCCCTGATTCGGTGCGCGATCGGCGACGACGTCGAACGAGACCACCCGGCCGTCGCGCCATCGACAGCTCACCTCGTAGCCGCCGCGAGCGCGCAGCCCCGAGAACGAGCCCTCGGGCCGCCACGCCTCGGGCAGTGCCGGCAGCAGGTGGATGACGTTCTGGTGGCTCTGCAGCAGCATCTCGGTGACGGCGCCCGAGATGCCGAAGTTGCCGTCCATCTGGAACGGCGGGTGATTGGCGAAGAGGTTCGGCAGGGTGTTGAACCGAAGCAGGCCGCGCAGCATGAGGCGGGCGCGTTCACCGTCGCCGAGGCGGGCGAAGAGCGCGGCCCGCCACGGCCACGTCCACGAGCGACGGCTGTCGCCCGAGACGGTCGCCTCGGTGAAGGGCACGCCCTCGCGCTCGCCGCAGCGCGCCTTGAGCGAGACGAGCGCTGCCGCCGCGAACTCGGGCGTGGCATCGGTGATCTGGCGACCCGGGTACACCGCGAAGAGGTGCGAGGTGTGCCGGTGGATGTCGTTCGGGTCGTCGAGATCTCGCTGCCACTCCTGCAGCTGCCCCCAACGCCCGATCTTGTTGGGCGCGAGGCGGGCCTGCAGGTCGGCCACCCGCGCGCGGTACTCCTCGTCGACACCGAGCGCCTCGGCGCAGTCGAGGTAGTTCTGGAACAGGTCCCAGATGATCTGCTGGTCGTACATGACGCCGTCTTCACGCGGGCCGTGCTCGGGCGACCAGCCATCGGGCGCGACGAGCTGCCCGTCGGCGTTCTCTTCGAGGCGGTCCTCCCAGAACTGGCAGATCTCGGTGATCAACGGCAGGGCGGTCTCGCGCAGATAGCGCTTGTCCTGCGTGAACGCCCAGTGCTCGTAGATGTGCTGGGCATACCAGGCGCTCGCGACGGTGTTCCACTCCCACGAGTTGCCGCCGAAGATCGACTGCGAGGTGCGGGCCGTCCAGCCCCGGGTCTCGGCGCCGAACGCGTTGCGCGTCGCGATCCGGCTCGGCACCGCGACCTGTTCGACGAAATCGATGAGGGCGGTGTGGCTCTCGGCGAGGTTCGTGGTCTCGGCGCCCCAGTAGTTCATCTGCACGTTGATGTTCGTGTGGTAGTCGCTCGCCCAGGGCGGTTGGTTGCTGTTGTTCCAGAGCCCCTGCAGGTTCGCGGGCAGTCCGCCAGGGCGCGACGAGCTCAGCAGCAGGTACCGCCCGTAGTCGTACATCGCCTGTTCGAGCGTGGGGTCGGCGTCGCCCTTCGCGTAGCGGGCGAGACGCCTGTTCGTGGGCAGCGCGAGCACCGAGGCATCCGTCTGGCCCCAATCGACCGTCGCTCGTGACATGAGTTCGGAGACCTGGGCGGTGTGCTCGTCGCGGATCTCATCGAAGGAGCGGCCCGCAGCGGCCGTGATCGCCGCGGCGATGCCGGGCTCGGGGGCGTCGCCGCGCCATCCCTCGGCCGCGCTCATCTTGTAGTCGGTGCGCGCATCGAGCACGAGGGTCAGCGTGTGGCAGCCCGAGACGCGAAGCGTCGCACCCTCGGCGGCGACCGTGCCGTCGGTCTCGACGACGCGGATCGCGCAGGCGTGCTTGAGGGCGTTGGCCATCACGCCGCTGAAGCCGAGCTCTGCGCCCACCCCGCCGCCGGTCGCCGTCGTCGGCGCCTGGTCTTGCGCCGAGGCGAGCGAGATCACGCCCGAGATGCCCGATTCGGCATCCGTCGTGTAGCGCAGCACCATGACGTCGGCCGTGCGGCTCGCGAAGGCTTCGCGGATCACCCGGCCGGCGATCGTGTCGAACTGCGTGACGTGTACGCCGACGGCCGTGTCGAGGCCGCGGCGGTAGTCGGTCACGGCGCGCAGGGTGCGCGAGTCGAACGACGGGCCGACGAGGGCGACCTCGCCGATCGCGAACGGGCTCGTCGCCGACGCGGTCGCGAACGTGAACCGGTACGAGGCGTAGGCCGTGCTGTTCGCGAAGGTGTAGCTCTTCGCCTCGCCGCGGGCGGCGAACGGCGCGCCGGGCTCGCGAGCGTCGAGGGTCACCCAGTCGACGCCGTCGAGCGAGGCCTCGAGCCGCCAGCGCACCGGGTCGTGTTCAGGGGTGTCGGATGCCGCGGTCAGCACGTACGACGTCGCGACCGTCTTGCCCGGCAGGTCGAGCTGCCATGCCGCACCGTCGCCGGGTTCGGCGACGCGCCACGCGGTCGCGGGGTCGCCGTCGACGCTGCGGGCGAGGTCGGTCGAGGCATCCGTGCCGGCCGACGCACCACTCGGCGACGAGACGTAGACGAGCGCACCCGACGAGAGGCTCACACCGCCGAGCGAGATCTCGGCGACCTGGAAGTGGCTGACGCCCGCCTTCGGCACGAAGGCGAAGCGGTAGTGGCGGTAGGCGGTGGTGTTGGCGAAGGCGTACTGCTTCGCCTGGAAGCGGCTCTCGAACGGCGCGCCGGTGCGGGTGTCGAGCGCGACCCAGTCGACGCCGTTCTGCGAACCCGAGAGGGTCCACTCCTGCGGGTCGCGGGCAGGCACGTCGTTGGCGCTCGTGAAGCTGTAGTCGGTCACCGTCACCGGGTCGGGCAGTTCAGCCTGCCACAGCACGAGGGCGGGCGGGCCGTCGATGCACCACTTGGTGCGCGAGTTGCCGTCGAAGGTGCGGTCGACCCCTTCGGAGCCCGAGGTGCGGTAGGGGCCGCCCGGCGCGGTCACCTTCGGGCCGGCGGCGAAGGTGAAGCGCAGGGTGCCGAAGTCGCGGTACGAGCCGAAGCCCGTCACGCTCGTGTCGTAGGCGCCGTCGCCCTGGCCCATGAGCGCGTTGTCGTAGTCGTTGACGCCGCCCCAGAGGCTCTGCTCGTTGAACTGCACGACCTCCTCGTCGGGGTTCGCGAAGATCATTCCGCCGAGTCGGCCGTTGCCGATGGGCAGTGCCTGCGACTGCCAATCGGTCGCCGGGGTGCCGTACCAGAGCGACTTCTGCGAGAGAGTGGGCGCGGTGAGTGCGGCGCGGCGGGTTCGGCCGACGACGCCTGCGACTCCCGCCGAGGCGAAGGGCACGGCCGCGGCAGGCTGGGAGGTCAGCAGATCGCCGAGCAGCGGGGCCATCACGGCGACGCCGCCGATCTGGAGGACACGGCGGCGTTGTGGGTCGAATCTGAAGTTCATCGAGATCTCCTGCGCATCATTGGTCAGGTGTTTCATGGGGAAATGCGGCGGGTGTCGCGAGGATTCGGCCGCACGGCCCCATAATGCCGAATTAAAGATCAGATGTATAGTCCGGGTTTCAGTCCCGGATTTCAGGCTGGGAGGCGGGCCGCCCGTGCGTAGCGCTCGCTGTACGTCAGCAGTAGCGCTCGCAACTCGTCGGGCGACTCCACGGTGAAGTCCATGCCGAGCATGCCGATGTAGGCGGCGATCGTGTCGAGCGAGTCGGCGCCGGTGACGAGCACCGACTCGGAATCGGAGACGGCCTCGACGACGCCCACCGCATGGTGGATGCGCGCGAGCACCGCGTCGGCCGGGGCGGCGATCCGCAGGCGCGCGTGCACCTTCCAACCGCTCTCGGCGATCGAGCGCATCGCGAAAGCCGTGTAGTCGCCGCCCGGCAGGGCGACGGGCTCGAATCGGCGTCGCGTCGGCATGCGCGGTTCGATCCAGTCGGCGCGGAACGTGCCCCACTCCTCACTCGACGGATCGCGGCCGACCAGGTACCAGCGGCGGGCCCAGCTCAGCAGGCGGTAGGGCTCCACGAGGCGGGCCTCGCCCCGGTAGTCGAACCGGATCCATTCGACGCCCCGGATGGCGCTCGCCACGGCCGTGAGCACGGCGGCGTCGACCTCGGGGTCGGGGGCATCCGTGTCGTTGTTCTCGGGCGCGTGCTCGATCACGGTCGCGAGCGCCTCGACCAGGGGGCGGAGCCTCGACGGCAGCACCTGCTCGAGCTTGGTGAGCGCTCGAGTGCTCGACTCCTCGACGCCCGCGATGCCGGTCGCGGCTCGGAGGCCGATCGCCACGGCGACGGCCTCCTCGTCGTCGAGCAGCAAGGGCGGCAGCTTCGCACCCGCCCCGAGGCGGTAGCCGCCGGCCGCGCCGCGGGTGGCGTCGACGGGGTAGTCGAGCTCGCGCAGCCGGTCGATGTCGTTGCGGATGGTGCGCGGAGTCACGCCGAGCCGGGCGCCGAGTTCGGTGCTCGTCCAGTCGGGTCGGGTCTGCAGGAGCGCGAGCAGGGAGAGCAGTCGTGCTGCGGTATCGGACATCTGCGAACTCCGTCGTTCATTAGGAACTAGATGTTCCTATATGCACCGTACCGTCGGAGATATGACGAACACCACCTCTCCCACTGACATCCGCCCGTTCACGATCGACGTGGCCCAGGCCGACCTCGAGGATCTCCAGGATCGACTCGCGCGCACCCGCCTGCCCCAGCCGGCACCCGCCGACGACTGGGACACGGGCACGCCGAACTCCTACCTCCGCGAGGCCGTCGAGGCCTGGCGTGCCTTCGACTGGCGTGCTGCCGAGGCGCGCATCAACGCCGTGCCGCACTTCACGACCGAGATCGACGGCCAGCCCATCCACTTCATCCACGTGCGTTCGGCCCACCCCGGCGCGACGCCGCTGCTGCTGGCGCACACCTACCCCGGGTCATCCGTCGACTACCTCGACCTCATCGACCTGCTCGTCGACCCGGTCGCGCACGGCGGCAGCCCCGATGACGCCTTCGACGTCGTCGTTCCGGATGCCCCGGGGTACGGCTTCTCGAACCCTGTCACCGAGCCCGGCTGGACCACGGCGCGCGTGGCGCGCGCGTACGACGAGCTCATGCACCGACTCGGATATGCCGAGTACGGCATCCACGGCTCCGACAACGGCGCGCTCGTCGCCCGCGAGCTGGGCCTCGCCAGCCCCGAGGGCTTCCTCGGCCTGCACGTGCTGCAGCTCTTCTCGTTCCCGAGCGGCGACCCCGCCGAGTTCGAGCACCTCGAGCCGCAGGACTACGCGGGGCTCGAGCACATGCAGTGGTTCCAGTCGGTCGGCGGCTACAACACCATGAACGCGAGCCGGCCCCAGACCGTGGCCGTCGGGCTCAGCGACTCACCGATCGCGCTCCTCGCCTACAGCGAGCTCTTCAACTCCTTCGGCAACGGCACCTCGCTCGTCACCCTCGAGCAGATCATCACCGAGGTGAGCGTCAACTGGTTCGCGAATGCCGCCGCCGGCATGAGCCGCAGTTACCTCGACAACGCGCGCGCCGAGGCCGAGCCGCAGGTCAACGACGCGCCCACCGGAGTGGCGGTCTTCAAGGACGACTTCCAGACGATCAGGGTCTTCGCCGAGCGCGACAATTCGAACATCGTGCACTGGAGCCGCTTCGAGCAGGGCGGCCACTACGCCGCGCTCGAGGTGCCCGAGCTCGTCGCCGGCGACATCCGCGCGTTCTTCGCCTCGCTGCGAGGCGCGTGACGCGCGGCCGTGGCGTCGAGCGCACCGCGCGCGAGCATCGTCGAACCGGCGACGGCCGCGGGCATCGCGACCACGGCGCCGAGCGGCACCATGAAGCAGAGCTGGGTCGCGACGCCGAACCCGAGCATCCGGGCCCGCTGTCCGCGAAGCACCGCCCTGCGGTCGGTCGACGAGATGCCGCGAGCCTCGAAGGCGCGGGCGGTGAGCTCGCGTGCCAGCAGCCATCCCGACAGCACGACGCCCAGCACCGGTGCGGCGACCGAGCCGATGATCGGCACGAAGCCGATCAGACCGACCACTAGTGCCGAGACGAGACCGAGCCCGATGAGTGCGGCGGCGTCGACCGCGGCACGCCAGAACCCGGCTCCCCGGTCGGGCACGTCGCCGCCGAGTTCGAGCTCGACGGCGCGCCAGATGCGTTCGTAGAACGGATCGCCGACGGCGAGCGTCAGGGCGGTGAACGTCACGGCCGCGAGCAGCACGGCTCCCGCGAACGTCACCGCCGCGATCGCGATGCGCAGCGAGGCCGTCCAGAACGCATCCCATCGCTCGGCGAAAGGCGTCGCCCACTCGACGATCGCCGGCAGTTGGATGCCGAGTGCCACGAGGCCTGCGAGCACGACGACGAAGACGATCGCCGCGGGGATCAGCCCGAGCAGCATGACGACGGGCCGGCGACCCCAGAACCCGAAGCCGCGCAGCAGAAGGGCGGCACCCGAGAGGAATCGCCGGAACATCGCCTCAGCCTACTGGCGCATGGATGCTCCCACCCCTGCTTGCCTGGCTCTTTCAAAGTCCGGTGAAGGGTGGCTTGAGCGCCATGCCCTGCCGAATGCAGGAACTTCCTCGGCACATGCCGGAGGTGCCATGGCTCGAGGCGGCGTGTCGCGCGCTTCTTCCGACGCTTCACCTTGACGCGCACCCGCCGGCGTGTTCGCATGGCCCAATGGAACAACCGATGCCCGTGGCATCCGACCTCATCGATGACGACGACCTCGACGACCTCGAGCGCGAGTTCGTGGGGCGCGTTCGCGGTCGGGTGCTCGAGCTCGGGGCGGGCGAGGGCGAGAACTTCGGAGCCCTGCACGCGGGCGTCGACTGGATCGGACTCGAACCCGACGCCGGGCGACGCGCCGAGCTCGCGAGGCGGGCCCGCGAGTGGGGCCATCGCACCGATCCGCTCGACGCCAGGGCGGAGTCGATTCCGCTGTCCGACGGCTCGGTCGACGCGGTCGTCGCGACCTGGGTGCTCTGCTCCGTCGCCGACCCGGCGGCCGCGCTCGCCGAGGTGCGTCGGGTGCTTGCGCCGGGCGGCAGGGCGGTCTTCATCGACCACGTCGTGGCGCCGCCGCGCACCGTGAAGCGCGTCGTGCAGCGCATCGCGACGCCGTTCACCGTGAGATTCCACCACGGATGCCACTGGGATCGCGACACGGCGGGAGCGCTCGCTGATGCCGGTTTCGTGGCGGACGACGCACGGGCGCTGCGCGTGCGGTCGAGGCCGTTCGGCCCGGTGCGGGTGCTGCTCTTCGACGGCCATGCGCCCTGAGGCGCGTCCGGCCGCGTTCGACCGTGTCGGCGCCGCGTCGAGGCATCCGCGGCCCGTCGACTAGCGTTGGAACATGAGCCGCACCGTCTGGACCGTCATCGGCGTGATCGTCGCGGTCGTGATCGCGTGGTTCCTCGTCGACGTGCTGTTCAGCCTGCTCTGGTTCATCGGCAAGCTCGTGATCGTCGCCGTGGTCGCGGTCATCGTGTTCTTCGTGCTGCGCAGCGTGTTCGGCCGCACCGGCGGACAGGACTCGATCGAGCGCTGATGCGCGACGATGAGGGCGCTCGCACCTACTCGAGCGCCCCAAGTGCCTCGCGCGCCTCTTCGGCGTCGACCTCCGCGGCATCGGCATCGCGAGCAGCACGATCCCGCTCGCGGGTGAGCGGGCGCTTCGCGCGATCGGCTTCGGCGATCTCGGCCTCGACCCGGCGCAGTTCCGCCTCGAGCTCGTCGCGGCGGGACAGCAGATCGCGGTGCACGCGATCGGCCTCGGCGAGCCGGGCGTCGAGTGCGTCGAGTTCGGCGGATGCCGCGGCGGCCCGCTTCTCGGCCTCGGCGACCGTGCGTTCGGAGCGCTCTCGCTCCGCTCGGGCGCGCTTCGACGCGGCCGCGCTCGGCTGGGGCGGGCCGCCGGTTCCGCGCGACGCGCGATAGGGCGCGGGATCGGGTTCGCGATCGCGCGCGGGCGCGGGATCGGGTTCGGTTCGGGGCACGGGGCCGCCCGCCACGGCATCGCTCAGATCCACCTCGACGCCGACCGCCTCGAGCGCTCGAACGAGCCGCCCTGTTCGCACGGCGTCGGCGGCAGCGGCATCCGATATGGCGGCCTGCAGGGTCTGGGCGACCTCGTCGAGCACCGGGTTGCGCACCGGGGCGCCGAGCTCCTCGGCGAGTTCGCCCGCCTCGCGCGCGAGCGTCGAGACGAGGCGCCGGCGCTGCCGGCCGAGTTCGGCGAGTTCGGCCGCGTCGAATCCGCCCTGCGCCCCGCGTGCCTCGGCGCCGAGCCGGAGCACCGCCTCGACCTCATCGGGCCGGTGCCGCACGAGTTGGTTCACGAGCCAGGCTGCGGGGGAGGGGCGTCGCAGTTCGCGGATCCGCGCGGCGAGCTCGCGGTCGTCGGTGGCGACGGCCTGCGCCCGCCCGTTGCGGGCGGCGGTGAACTCGTCGGGGCGCAGCCCGTAGAGCTCCGTCGTGGCCTCGCCGAGTGCGTCAACCATCATGAGTAGTCCTGCCTGTCACGAGTTCAGCCCCCCGATCCGTCGAGGGCGGCGAGGAGCGCGTCGACGGCCGGGCGCTGGCCCGCCGTGAGCAGCTCGCGGGCCTCGAACACCGGCGTCCACTTGGCGTCGTCGACTTCGGGAAACTCCTGCCGCAGACCGGAGCGAGGCGGCCACTCGATCTCGAAGGTGTTCGAGCGCACCTCGTCGATCTCGAAGTGGGGTGCGCGAGAGGCGAAGACCCGCACCGTCTTTCCCGACGAGTACCGGAACGAGCCGAGGTCGAGCACCTCGGCCGCCGGCGCCGGCGTGCCGATCTCCTCGGCGAACTCTCGGCGTGCAGCGGCGAGCGGCTCCTCATCGGTGAACTCGCCCTTCGGAATCGTCCACGCGCCCGCCTGCTTGCGCGCCCAGAACGGCCCTCCCATGTGCGCGATGAACACCTCGAGCCCGCTGCCCGCCTCGCGGAACAGCAGCAACCCCGCGCTCGTCACCGCCACGCCGCACCGCCGGGTCCGGGCGCGCCGTCGGCGGTCGGGGGTAGCGTGGGGCGCGCCACCCGAAGGAGGAACCCATGGCGCGCATCGCGATCATCGGCGGCCACGGCAAGATCGCCCTGAAGCTCGAACGGCTGCTCGCCGATCGCGGCGACGAGGTCGACGCGATCATCCGCAACCCCGAGCACGCCGCCGACGTCACTGCGGCGGGCGCCCGACCGGTCGTCGCCGACATCGAACGGCTCGACGTCGACGACCTCTCCGAGATCCTGCACGGCCACGACGCCGTGGTCTGGTCGGCGGGGGCGGGCGGCGGCGACCCTGCTCGCACCTTCGCCGTCGACCGCGACGCGGCGATCAGGTCGATGATCGCGGCCGAGGCGGCGGGCGTGACGCGGTACGTCATGGTGTCGTACTTCGGCTCGCCCGATCATCGCGTGCCCGAGGGCAACTCGTTCCACGCCTATGCCGAGGCGAAGGCGGCGGCCGACGAGTACCTCGTCGGCACCGCGCTCGACTGGACCGTGCTCGGCCCGAGCACCCTGACCGACGGCGAGGGCACCGGGCGCATCGACGTCGGCCCGCCGAACAGCGGCACCGTCGATCGAGCGGATGTCGCGGCCGTCGTCGCCGAGGCGCTGCTGGGCGATGCGACGGTGCGCCGAACCATCCGCTTCAACGTCGGCGGCACGCCGATCGCCGAAGCGCTCGGCTGAATTCGCAGCACGCACGAGGCTCGGTCAGTGCCGGCGCTCCCGCACGAGCGACCAGAGGGCGGTGAGCCCCAAGAGCCCGCCGACCGCGAAGAACGTTCCGAGCATCGTCCACAGAATGGATTCCATCGACATCGTGCACCTCCACGTCAGTGCCCTCATTCTGCCCGCGGGCGGGTGGGAGCGCCAGTACTCGTTCCGATGCATCCGTTCTGCTCTGAGCGGATCGGTATTTCGCCGAGCGGATGCCGCGGCTAACCTCTCGGCATGGGCAACGTCGTCGAGTTCACGCCGGTCACCTCGAAGCCGCTCTGGCGGCATGCGCTCGGCGGAGTGCTGCGTCGCGAGCGGCAGGTGCAGGAGCGGATCCTGACCGAGGTGGCTGCAGCGGCCGGCGTCTCGCCGCAATACCTCTCCGAGATCGAGCGCGGCCGCAAAGAGCCGTCGTCGGAAGTGCTCGGCTCGGTCGCCGAGGCGCTCGGGCTCGACCTCGTCGATGTCGTGCAGCGCGTCGGCGCGACGCTCGGCGAACGGCGCGAGGCGGAGCGGCGCGAGGCCGAACGACGCGAGCTGTTGCGGATCGAGGCGTCGTTCGCGTTCCGCGTCGGCGTCGAACACGGCGGTGCCGAGCCCGACGGGCGCGCGACGCCTGCGGGCCCGGTCGCCTACCTGCTCGCGGCGTAGGCCCCTGCCGCTGCGCCCGCCACGTCGACCTGCGCCGTCAGCACGTGATCGGCGAGGCCGTACTCGACGGCGGCCGCCGCGGGCAGGATGAGGTCGCGATCGGTGTCGTGCCGCAGCGTCACGGCGTCGCGACCGGTGTCGGCGGCGAGGGCGGCCTCGAGCTCGGCGCGCACCCGCACGACCTCGTCGGCGTGCAGAATGAGGTCGGGGATCGCGCCGCGACCCTGCGTCGACGGCTGGTGCAGCACCACGCGGCCGTGCGGCAGAATCGCCCGCATGCCCTTCGCACCGCCGGCGAGGAGCACCGCGGCCGGCCCGCCCGCCTGGCCGACGCACGTGGTCGCGACATCCGGCCGGATGTGCTGCATCGTGTCGTAGACCGCGAGCGCCGCACCCGGCGAGCCGCCGGGGGAGTTCACGTAGAGGCTGATCGGCGTCTCGCTCGATTCCGAGGCGAGGTGCAGGAACTGCGCGATCAGCACATTGGCCACGCCGTCGTCGATCTCGGTGCCGAGGTAGACGATGCGCTCCGAGAGCAACCGGCTGTAGACGTCGAGCGAGCGCTCGCTGTTGCCGCGCTTCTCGACGACGTAGGGGATCGTGTAACTGCTCATGAGGGCACCCGCAATCCGGCGGCCGCGTGCTGGCTCGGGTAGAGGTCGTCGAATGAGCCGACGACCCGGTCGATGAAGCCGTAGCCGACGGCCTCGTCGGCCGTGTACCAGCGGTCGCGCAGCGAGTCCTGCGTGATGCGCTCGATCGGCTGGCCGGTGAGCTCGGCCGTGATGCCCAGCACGACGTCGCGCGTGTACCGCAGCTCGTCGGCCTGCAGTTCGACGTCGACCGCCGTGCCGCCGATGCCCGCCGAACCCTGGTGCATGAGCACGCGGGCGTGCGGCAGCGCGAGCCGCTTTCCGGGAGTGCCCGCGGTGAGCAGGAACTGGCCGGCACTCGCCGCCCACCCGATCGCGATCGTCGCGACATCGTTCGGGATGGCCCGCATCACGTCCATGATCGCGAGCATCGCCGGCACCGAGCCGCCGGGCGAATTGATGAAGAAGCGGATGTCGCGGCGCGGGTCGTCGGCCGCGAGCGTGAGCAACTGCGCGATGAGGCGATTGCCGCCCGCCTGGTCGAGCTCTTCGCCGAGCAGGATCACGCGCTCGTGGAAGAGGCGCCGGGTGAGCTCGGCGTCGATCGGATGGATCGGTGGGGTCTCGTGATCGGTCATGACCCCAGCTTGCGCGCGGCCCGCACGGTGTCGGGCGGATGCCGCTCACGGCAGAGCTGCCGTGAGCAGCGTGAGCCGCGGCATCCATGACACTGAGGGTCGCAGCCCTCGGCGATCGCTCGGGTGATCATGCCAAAATACTCCGGTGACCCGCCTCACCGACCCGACCGCGCATCACGCGACCCGTCGACGCATCAGGTGGCTGCCGCTCGGGCTGGCTGTGGTCACCGGGGTCGCACTGCTCGGTGCGGTCGTGCTGCTGGCGATCTGGTTGCGCGCCCAGCCCGCGGTGCAGGACTTCATCGCCCGGTACCCGGGCTCGACGCCGTTGCCCGAGGGGTCGCCCGTCGGCATTCCGGCGTGGCTCGGCTGGCAGCACTTCCTGAACGCGTTCTTCCTCGTGCTGCTCGTGCGCTCGGGGCTGATGCTCCGCAAGGGCGGTCGGCCGCCGGCCCGGTGGGTGCGGAACAACGAGGGGCTCGTGCGCACGAAGAACCCGCCGTGGAAGGTCAGCATCTTCGCCTGGCTGCACTACACGGTCGATGCCCTGTGGGTGCTCAACGGCGTCGTCTTCGTCGTGCTGCTCTTCGCGACCGGGCAGTGGGTGCGCATCGTGCCGACGAGTGCCGACGTCTGGCCGAACGCCGTCTCGGCCGGTCTGCAGTACGCCTCGCTCGACTGGCCGATCGAACAGGCCTGGGTGAACTACAACAGCCTGCAGCTGCTCAGCTACTTCGCGATCGTGTTCGTCGTCGCCCCGCTGGCGCTGGTCACCGGCCTGCGCCTCTCGCCGCTGTGGCCGCAGCGGGCCGAGCGCCTGAACCGGGCCTACCCTCGGGCACTGGCCAAGACCGTGCACCACGCAGCCATGCTCGTGTTCATCGCCTTCGTCATCGTGCACGTCACGCTCGTCTTCGCGACAGGGGCGCTGCGCAACCTCGACGCGATGTACGCGAGCCGCGACGGTGCGTCGTGGCTCGGCTTCTCGATCTTCGCGCTGTCGCTCGGCGTCATGATCGGCGCCTGGTTCGCGGTGCGCCCGGCGGTGCTGAAGCCGCTCGCGAGCCGCATGGGCACCGTGTCGCGCTGAGCGTCGGAGCCGGTCAGCGGGCGGAGTGCAGGCACAACGAGGGCGAGGTGGGCGTCAGGCCACGATGTGGTCGACAGGACCCTCGCTGAACTGGCACGACGTGGCTGAGAGGCGCGCGTCGGGATCGAGCCGCGCGAGCACCGCGCCCGCGATCACGTAGAGCTGTTCGAGCTGCTCGGGCTCGAGGGCGTCGAGCACGTTCGTGCGCACGGTGTCGACGTGGCCGGGCGCCGCCTCGGAGATCAGGGCCAGGCCCGCCTCGGTGATGGTGGCGTTCGTGGCGCGACGATCTTCGGGGCACGGGAAGCGCTCGATGAGGCCGCGCTCCTCGAGGCGCTTGGCGACGTGCGAGAGGCGGGGGAGCGTCGCGTTCGTGCGCGAGGCGAGCTCGGTCATGCGCATCGTGCGCGACGGCGCGGCGGCGATCGCCATGAGCGCGCCGTATTCGAAGTGCGTGAGTCCGGCGTCGCGCAGCAGCTGCGCGTCGAGGGCGCCGGGCAGCAGCTCGGCGAGCGCCACGAGGCGCACCCATGCTGCCGACTCCTCGGGTGCCAGCCATCGCGTCTCATCCGTCATGTGTCGCAGTCTACTGCATTAGTTGACGCAACAACTGAAAGGGCGTACAGTATTGGTTGTCGGAACAAGTAATCGCGTCGAACGGCGCGGGGAGGAATGACATGACGACCGTCAGCATCATCGGAAACGGCAACATGGGCACCGCCATCGGCGGCATCGTCGCCGCTGGGGGCAACACCGTCGAGTACATCGGGCGCGACTCCGCCCAGCGGATCACGGGCGACATCGTCGTGCTCGCCGTGCCGCACTTCGCGATCGACGAGATCGTCGCCGCCCGCGGTGCCGAGCTCGCCGGCAAGGTCGTGGTCGACATCACGAACCCGCTCGACTTCTCGACCTTCGACTCGCTCGTCGTGCCGGCCGACGGTTCGCGTGCCAGCGAGCTCGCCGCAGCCCTGCCCGATGCGAAGGTGCTGAAGGCCTTCAACACGAACTTCGCCGCGACGCTCACCGCGAAGACCGTCGGCGCCCACCCCACCACCGTGCTCATCGCGGGCGACGACGATGACGCGAAGCTCGCGCTCGCCGAGGTCGTGCGGGCCGGCGGCGTGAACGCCGTCGACGCCGGTCGTCTCTCGCGCGCCCGCGAGCTCGAGTCCGTCGGGTTCCTGCAGCTCACCCTCGCCGTGCAGGAGAAGGTCGGCTGGGACGCCGGCATCGCGCTCGTCGCATAACCCCGCGCGACGGTTTCCTGCGTCAACCCTCGCTTCGCAGGTAGGCCGGTTGTGACGGATGCGGGTTGGTCATTCAGCCTGCACTTCGCAGGTAGGCCAGTTGTGACGGATGCGGGTTGGTCATTCAGCCTGCACTTCGCAGGTAGGCCAGTTGTGACGGATGCGGGTTGGTCATTCAGCCTGCACTTCGCAGGTAGGCCAGTTGTGCTCGAACGGATGCCTCGGCTGCACCTCGCACCGAGGCATCCGTGTCGGCGTAGACGAGGTCGGTGACGGCGCCCGGCTCGGCGTCGGCGCCGAGTGCACGAAGCGCCGCCCGCACCTGGTCGAGCCGCTCGGCGCGATGTGCGAGGTAGGCGCGGCAGATCGTCGCGAGGTCGGGCAGCACCGGTCCGTGGCCGGGCAGCACACCGACCGGCCCCGGCACGCCGAGCGCACGCAGTCGCTCGAGCGAGTCGAGGTACGGGCCGAGGGCGCCGTCGGGGTCGGCGATGATCGTCGTGCCGCGCCCGAGGATCGTGTCGCCCGTGAGCACGGTGCCGATGTCGTTACCGGTGGTGCCGGTGCTGGTGGCGCCGCTCGCGTCGGCACCGCCGACGAGCCGGTCGCCGGGCAGCGCGAAGCACACCGAGTCCGCCGTGTGCCCCGGGGTCACGACCACGTCGATCTCGAGCCCGGCTGCGCGGAGGCGTTCGCCGCCGACCAGCGGCGCCCCGGCCAGGCAGTACGACCGGTCGATCGCGCGCACCGGGGCATCCGTCATGGCATGGAACGCGCCGAGCGATTCGGTGTGATCCGCGTGGTGGTGCGTGACGAGCACGAGTTCGACCCGGCCGGCGGCGGCGAGGGCGGCGAGGTGGCCGGCGTCGGCCGGGCCGGGGTCCACCACGACGACCCCGTCGGAATCCGGCGCCCGCAGCACGTACGAGTTCGTGCCGTCGAGCGTCATCGGCCCGGCGTTGGGCGCGAGCACCCGGCGCGCGAAGGTCGACACTCGTTCGCCGGGTCCGGCGGCCTCATCCATGCCGGAAGTGTATCGGCGCCCGGCGCCCGGTGCGCGGGCGCCCGTCGAGTCCTAGTCTGAGGGGATGGACAGCGAGCTCGAGTCACTGACGAATCCGGCCGCGACCGGTGCGGCTGCGACCGTCGTGCTGCTGCGCGACGGCGAACGGGGCGTCGAGGTGCTGCTGGCCGAACGGCCGCGCGATCGTGGTTCGTTCGCGGGCGCGTGGGTCTTCCCGGGCGGTGCGGTCGACGAAG
Source organism: Agromyces sp. NPDC055520 (assembly GCF_053619715.1). NCBI lineage: Bacteria > Bacillati > Actinomycetota > Actinomycetes > Micrococcales > Microbacteriaceae > Agromyces > Agromyces sp. NPDC055520. The sequence continues at coordinate 166,860 of NZ_JBSHJY010000003.1, forward strand.
CGGATGCCGCGGGCGAGCCGCTCGACGGCATCGACGCCGCTCGCCGTGCGGCCGTGCGCGAGACGTTCGAAGAGGTCGGGCTCGTGCTCGACGGCGACGAGCTCGTGCCGTTCTCGCACTGGACCCCGCCCGAGAGCGCTCAGAAGCGGCTCCCCACGACCTTCTTCGCCGTGCGCGTGCCAGAGGGCGAGCTGCGGCTCGCACCCGATGAGGTCATGGATGCCGCGTGGCTGCGCCCGATCGACGCGCTCGACCGGCACGCGGCGGGGGCCATGACGTTGTGGCCGCCGACCTGGGTCACCTTGAACGGCCTCAGCCACGCGGCATCCGTCGACGAGGCGCTCGCCGAACTCCGCAGCGGCGAGGTGAAGCCGTTCGTCGGCAAGGTGATCGACGAAGACCGCATGATCCTCTGGCAGGAGGACGACGAGTACGTCGCCGAGCACAAGCGCGAGGCGCGCGACCCCTCAGTGCCCGACGACGGGCCCGACGCCGACGGCAATCGCCACCGGCTCATGATGGATCGGCTGCCGTGGATCTACATCAACACCCTCGGCGCCGGGTTCTGAGACCGTGACCGACGTCACGGTCGTCGGCAGCGGGCCCAACGGGCTCGTCGCCGCGGTGGTCGCCGCCCGCGCCGGCCTCTCGGTGCGGGTGCTCGAGGCGGCGCCCACGATCGGCGGCGGGCTCCGCACCGTCGAGCTCACGCTGCCCGGCTTCCGGCACGACGTGTGCTCGACCGTGCATCCCGCCGGTCTCGCCTCGCCCGTGTTCAAGAAGCTCGGCCTGCTCGATCGGGTCGACTGGGTGGTGCCCGAGGTCTCGTACGCGCACCCGCTCGACGGCGGTCGTGCGGGCATCGCCTGGCGAGATCTCGACCGCACCGTCGACGGTCTCGAGGCCGACGGTGCCGCCTGGCGCAGTCTCATCGCCCCGCTCCTGGCCCGCAGCCGCGGCGTGGTCGACTTCACGGGCTCGCAGCTGCTACGCGTACCGCGCGACCCGATCGCCGCCGTTCTCTTCGGGTTGCGCGCGCTCGAGCAGGGCACCGCGGCGTGGAACACCCGGTTCGTCGGCGACGTCGCGCCCGCCCTGTTCAGCGGCGTCGTCGCGCACGCCGCGGGCGGCATGCCCTCGCTCGCGTCGGCCGGGGCCGGGTTGCTCATCGCCATGCACGGGCACGGAGCGGGCTGGGGCCTGCCGATCGGCGGCTCGCAGACGATCGCCGACGCGCTCGCCGACGAGCTCCGGGCGCGCGGCGGCGAAATCGTGACGGATGCCCCGGTGCACTCGCTCGCCGAGGTCACGGGGTCGCGCGTCGTGCTGCTCGACACCTCGCCCGAACTGCTCTTCAGCGCCGAACTGCCCGGTCGCTACGCGCGCGCGCTTCGGCGATACCGCTACGGCTCGGGCGTCGCGAAGGTCGACTTCGCGCTGAGCGGCCCGGTTCCGTGGCGCAACGCCGAGGTCGGCCGCGCGCCGACCGTGCACCTCGGCGGCAGCAGGGCCGAGATCGCGGCAGCCGAGAACGCCGTCGCTCGCGGGTACCAGCCGGGCGTCGCGGGCGGCGGAGGGCCGCGGCATCCGTATGTGCTCGTGACGCAGCCGACCGTCGCCGACCCGAGCCGGGCGCCGGCGGGCAAGCACGTGTTGTGGGCGTACACGCACGTGCCCGCCGGGTCGACGCTCGATGCGACCGAACTCGTCAGCGCCGAGGTCGAGCGGTTCGCCCCGGGGTTCCGCGACGTCGTGCTGGCAACGGCGGCGAGTTCGGCCGCCGAGCTCGGGCGGTACAACGCGAACTACGTCGGCGGCGACATCTACTCGGGGGCGCTCACGATGGCCCAGTTGCTGAAGCGACCGGTCGTCTCGCCGAAGCCGTGGCGCACGCCGGTCGAGGGCGTCTACCTCTGCTCGAGCGCGACGCCGCCCGGCCCCGCGGTGCACGGCCTGAACGGGTGGTTCGCGGCGAAGCTCGCCCTGCGGGAGCGCTTCGGCCTGCGCTGACCGCCGGTGGTCGAGTAGCGAGCGAAGCGAGCGTATCGAGACCCGTGAGGCGTAGCGTTGACCCGTGGAATGGACCGCCTGGTTCGACGCGCACGACTACGAGATCGCACGGCAGATCCTGCAGCGCGGGGTCGGCGCGCTCGCGTTCGTCGCATTCCTCTCGACGCTGAACCAGTTCCGCCCGCTGCTCGGCGAGCACGGTCTGCTGCCGGTGCCCGAGCTGCTGCGGCATGCGCCGCGGTTGCGCGGGCCGAGCGTCTTCCGCTGGGGTTACACCGATCGGCGGCTCGTCGCCGTCGCCGTCGTCGGGCTTGCGCTCGCGGCATCCGTCGTGCTGGGTCTGCCGCAACTCGGCCCGCCCTGGCTGCCGCTCCTCGTCTTCCTCGCCTTGTGGATGCTGTATCTCTCGATCGTGAACGTCGGCCAGACCTTCTACGGCTTCGGCTGGGAGATGCTCCTCTGCGAGGCGCTCTTCACGGTCGCGTTCCTCGGCTCGAACGACCAGCCGCCACCGCTGACGATCGTCATCGCCGTGTGGTGGCTCGTCTTCCGGCTCGAGTTCGGCGCGGGCATGATCAAGATCCGCGGCGGGCGCGAATGGCGCGACCTCACCGCGCTCATGTACCACCACGAGACCCAGCCGATGCCGGGCCCGCTCAGCCGGCAGGCGCACCTGCTGCCGGCATGGTTCCATCGCGGCGAGGTGCTCGGCAACCACTTCGCGCAGCTCGTCGTGCCGTTCCTGCTGTTCGTGCCCGGCCCGGTCGGCTCGTCGGCCGCGGCGATCGTGATCCTCACGCAGCTCTGGCTCATCGTGACCGGCAACTTCGCCTGGCTCAACTGGATCACCGTCGTGCTCGCGGCATCGGCCGTCACCGACTCGGCATGGCACTGGCTGATTCCCGCGATTCCAACGGACCTGGGGTCGGATGCCGCGGCGACACCCCTCTGGTGGGCGGTCGTCGTGCTCGCGGCATCCGCCCTCATTCTGGTGCTCAGCTTCTGGCCGATTCGCAACCTGCTGTCGCGGCGCCAGCTCATGAACGCGTCGTTCAACCGCTACATGCTCGTGAACGCATACGGCGCCTTCGGCACCGTGACGAAGCGGCGCATCGAGATCGTCGTCGAGGGCACGCTCGCCGACGACCCCGGCGACCCCGGCGACCCCGGCGATGGCGTCGAGTGGCGCGAGTACGCCTTCAGGGGCAAGCCGGGCTCGCTCCGCCGCATCCCGCGGCAGTGGGCGCCCTACCACCTGCGCCTCGACTGGCTCATGTGGTTCCTGCCGCTCGGGCGCATGTGGGAGCCGTGGTTCGAGGTCTTCCTGCTGCGGCTGCTCGAAGCGGATGCCCCGACGCTCGCGCTGCTCGAACGCGACCCGTTCGACGGCGTCGCCCCGCGCTGGATCCGCGCCCGGGCGTACCACTACCGGTTCACGACGCGCGCCGAGTTCCGCGCGACGGGCGACCGTTGGGTGCGCACGCTCGAGGGCGAGGTGGTGCCGCCGTCGGGGCTCGGGTGACGCGACGCGCCCTCTCGTCGCCCGCCGGGGCTACTCCTGCCGTCGCCGGAAGACGTCGAACAGCACTCGCAGCACGAACAGCGCCGACACCACCACGAGCAGGTACCCGAAGATCTGGAAGAGGCTGAGCGTTTCGGTGACCTGCGGGCCCGCGTCGCTGACCAGCAGCATCGCGGCCATCACGCCGAGCACACCGGCGAGGAACGCGAGCACGACCTGGTTGACGAGCGAGCGCAGCAGCGAGCGATCGCGGTGGTCGGCGAAGAGGCGAACGTTCACGCTGAGGCGACCGTTCGCGAGCGAGCCCGAGATCTGGTCGAAGCGATGGGGGATGCGGCGCAGGATCGGCAGCATGGTGCCGACCTCGTCGACGACCGCGTCCTTCAGCGAGCTCGGCTTGAACGCGTCGGCGATCCGCTCCTTCGCGAGGCCGCTCGCCGCCGTCAGCATGTCGAACCCGGGGTCGAGTACCCGCAGCGTCCCCTCGGCGACGGCCACGGCGCGGAACGCCGCGGCGAGTTCGGGCGGGATCGCGAGCCGGTTCTCAGCCAGCAGGCGCGTCATGTCGGCCACGATCGTGGAGTCGAGTGCCGAACCCGGGCCGAGCCGGGCGGCCATGAACGAACCGATCTCGCGTCGCAGCTCGGCCTCGTCGACGTCGTCGGGCAGCTCGACGAGGCCGAGCAGTGCATCGCTCATGGAACGGGCGTCGCCGCGGTAGAAGGCCATCAGGATCTCGCCGATGCGCTCGCGCATCTCGGAGTCGAGTCGCCCGACCGAGCCGAAGTCGACCAGACCGAGACCGCCGTCGGTGCCGTCGTCGCCTCGCAGCAGCATCACGTTGCCGGGGTGCAGATCGGCGTGGAAGACGCCGTCGTCGATCACCTGCGTGATGAGGGATCGGAAGAGCAGTGACGCCTGCGCCTTCCGCACGGCCTCGGGGCGCGTGCCGTCGTCGTCGCTGAGCGCCCGGCCCGGCATGAACTCCATGACGAGCACGCGTGCCGTCGACAACTCGCGGAAGCAGTGCGGGATCGTGAGCCGATCGTGCTCGGGATGCTTCGACTGGGTCGCCTCCATCGCAGCGAGGTTCGCCGCCTCCGAGCGGTAGTCGAGCTCGGCGCGGAGGGACTCGGCGAACGCCGTCGCCACCGAGCGCAGGCCCGCCCCTTTCGGGCGCACGTCGCCCGCGGCCCGCCCCAAGCGTATTCCCTGGGCGCTCGGGCGGAGCGTTCCGCGATCCGTCGCCGAATCGTCGGCTCGTGCACCCCGAGTGTTCACCCTGCGCCGCCAGCGTGTCATCGGGAACGCCTCGCACGGGCTGCGAGGACCGGTACGGCGAAGTTCGGAAAGGGTGCGGCATGCGGCGGAGGCACACGTGGGGCAGGGGCGGCGGTTCGCCCACGGGAGCGATCGCGCTCGCGGTGGCGGCGGTACTCGGCGCAGGGCTCGCGCTCGCGCCGACGTCCGCTGCGGTCGCGGCAGGCGGCAAGCCGGCACCGACTCCGGCGCCGGCGGCGTCGCCGCTCCTCGTGCCGGCACCGGGCGCGTTCCTCGAAGGCGTGGAGGGCATCGCGTCGACCCCGGTCGTCGTCGATGACGACATCTCGAGCCTCACGCTCGACGGCGCCGAACTCGAGTCGACCGAGACGGTCGGCGTCTCGTACCTGCGCTTCGACGTCGGCACGAACTCGACCGAGGCGCGATACGGCAACCATGTGCTCGTGAACGGCGAGCACCGCATCGAACTCGGCGACTTCGTCGACGAGCGGGTCGACCTCGAGGTGCCCAACGAGTACCTCGTGCAGGGCGAGAACAGGGTCGAGATCGTCGCAGGCACGATCGAGACCTCGTGCGGCGTGAACCACGACGACTTCGTGCTCTCGAACATCGGGCTCGAACTGCTCGGCGAGGTCGCCGACGGCGAGGAGAACGAGTACAGCTACTCGTTCGGCGACGGCAATTGCGGATCGAACCCCTCATTGCGCCTCAGCGCCGAGCTCTCGTTCTTCGTGCTCGGCGACCCGCAGGGCACGACCGGTCTCAGCGCAGACCTCGACACCACGACCGTCTCGAACGGCGAGCACACGATCGTCGCGACCGCCGTGTCGGGCGCGACCGCGTCCAGCACCGTCACCGTGAACAACGCGCCGACCGGCGCACCGTACGTGACGCCCGCAGACGGCACGATCGCGAAGGGCGTGCAGCAGATCTTCGCCACGCAGCGGGCGGACGGCGACGGCGGGGTCGCATCGCTCGCCCTCGACGACGCGGCGATGAGCAGCACTCCGACGCTCGGCACGGGCGACGCGGTGCTGAGCTTCAACGTCGGCTCGAACTCGATCGAAGCGCGGTATCGCAGCCACCTGCTCGTGAACGGCATGCGACACGACCTCGGTGGCGACTTCGTGAGTCGACGGGTCGACATCGTCGTCCCGAACGAGTGGTTGACGCCGGGCACCAACACGATCCGGATCGTGACCGGCGGCATCGACTCCTCCTGCGGCGTCAACCGCGACGACTTCGCGATCTCCGCGCTCGCGCTCGCACCCGCGGTCGGGACCGCGACGGGTGTCGGGCTGAAGCCCTCGTACAGCATGGGCGACGGCAGCTGCGGAAGCAGCGCGACCGCGCTCCGCGAGGTCTCGCTGACGTTCTCGGTCGACGGTCAGGCACGGGGGCTGCGTGCCGATCTCGACACCACCGACGTCGCCGACGGAGTGCACACCGTCGCCGCGGCATCCACGACCGGCGAGATCGCGACGCGATCGATCGCGATCGACAACTCCGGCCCCGCCGTGGCGTCGAGCGTGCCCGCCCAGGGCGAGACGATCACCTCGGCCGTGGCACTCGACGTGCGACTCGACGACCCGTCGGGCATCCTGTCAGGGCCGGAGGTGACCCTCGACGGCAGTCCGGTGGCGCTCTCCGCGCCGATCGGCCCGGGACTCGGTGCGGGTGAGCACACCCTTGCGGTCACCGCGACCGACGGCCTGGGCAACGCCGCCACTCGCGAGATCGTGTTCGTCTCCGCCGGCATTCCGGATGCCCCGTCGGAGCTGGCGCCCGCTACCGGCGCCGCCGACGTGAGCGGCACGGCGACCCTCTCGGCGAGGGTCGCTGAGCCCGACGGCGGCGAGGTCACCGCGACGTTCTCCGAGGCCGAGGTGCTCACTCCGAACCAGGTCTGGCAGGGCACCTCGCCGACCGTGCCCACGACGCTGCAGGTCGAGGGCGAGCAGAAGGTGAACGGACTCTCGGGGCTGTTGCCGGGCGACGGGAAGACGCTCGACACGGATGCGGCCGGCGACGTCGCCTACCAGCGCTTCGACGTGATGGTGAAGGGCCACGTGCAGACGCCGGTGCTGCGTTGGGCGGGCGTCATCGACCCCGACCGGCTCGCATCGCTCCGTGCCTGGAACGTCGCGGCGGGCGCGTGGGACGTGCTCGCGAGCGCACGAGGCGCGGCCTCCGGCGAAACGGTGCTCACCGCGGGTGTCGACGAGCGCTACCTCGACGGTCAGCGGGTGCACGCGATGGTGACGGGCGAGGACCCGTTCGCCGACGACCTCGCGACCGACGACCCCGACGGCTTCGCCGACCCGGCGAGCTACGACTTCTCGATCGCCCACTTCACCGACACCCAGTACCTCACCGAGGGCGCGGTCGAGCAGGAGACGCCTGAGGAACGGGCGGTCTGGGAATCGGCGTACTCGGGGATCGTCGACTGGATCGCGGAGAACGCCGAATCGCGCAAGATCTCGTTCGTCGCCCACACGGGCGACGTGATCGAGAACAACATCCGAAAGCCTGCGACCGACGAGGTCGCGCAGGAGGTCGTCGGAGAATTCGAGCTCTCGTCGAAGCAGCAGCGTGTGCTCGACGAGGCCGGCATCCCGAACGGCGTCATCGCGGGCAACCACGACAACCAGTCGGGTACCGAGAACGGCGCGGCGGCGATCTTCAACCAGTACTACGGCCCCGATCGCTACGCGGCGGCCGCGGCCGGATGGGAGCAGGCCGCCTACGGCGGACCCTGGCGTGAGGGCGACAACCAGAACCACTACAACCTGTTCTCGGCCGGCGGCCTCGACTTCGTCGTGGTCGGCCTCTCGTACGGCGTGACCCGCGAAGAGGCGGAATGGGCCAGCACTGTCTTCGCGCAGTTCCCGGGGCGCAACGGCATCCTGCTCTCGCACGACTACCTCGCACCGAGCACGCAGCCCGACGGCCGCGACGCGCCGTTCTCGGCTCCCGACGGGTCGATGCTCTACAACACCGTGGTCGCGAAGAACTCGAACGTGTTCCTGATCCTCGCCGGTCACGAACACGGGGTCGGCACCAACGTGAAGCCGAACGTCGGACAGATCGGCCACGGCGTGGTCGAGCTGCTCGCGGACTACCAGTTCTACACGGTGTCCGCCGACCGGCTCGGCCTCACGGACATCGGCGGTTACCGGCCCGGCGACCAGTTGCGGTTCGGCGCGAGCTTCCTTCGCCTGCTGCAGTTCGACGTCGACCGCGGCATCATGAACGTCGACACCTACTCGCCGCTGCTCGACGAGTTCGGGGCGACGGAGTACGACGACCGGCACCGGTACGACGGCACCGAGGACAACCTCGTGCTACCGGTCGATCTCACGAGCCGCACGACGAGCTTCCAGACCGATTCGGTGGCCGTCGTCGCGCCGACCGCAGTGATCGGGGAGGCGACGGTCGCCTCGGGCCAGGTCGCCGAGGTCGACTGGCCGAAGCTGAAGTCGGGCACCGCCCACGCGTGGATCGTCACAGCGCGATCGGCGGGCGGCGGCGAGACCTCGTCGGCGCCGGCCGTGTTCGTCACCGCCGACGGGCGCGGGCAGCCCGGCGTCTGGGATCAGGAGTCGCCTCTCTTCCCGTACGCCCGGCCTGCTGTGCCGACCGCTGGATGACGCACGGCCGACCCAGCCGCCG